>JANPNF010000108.1:0-5298 GCA_031427315.1 Burkholderiales bacterium
GATCGCGCCACCGGGTACCCAGCCCGGATTGAACGACAACGGCCCCGGTGGAAACAACATCACCACCGTTGAGCCCAGCAGGAAGCGCCCCATCTCCTGGCCGCGCGCCAGGCTGACATCGCCCGGCGCGTAGTTCCACTCGCGCAACTGACCCGATCGCGGAGGGTTGACGACGCCATGCCAGGTAGTTGCCATGCTGCCGACGATGGTCGCGCCGACCAGCGCCATCACGAACGGTGCGGTCTCGCCATCGAAAACGCACACCACGCGCTCATTGCGGGAGAACAGCCCGGGCACTCCGCGCGCCGTCGTCGGGTTGACCGAGAACAGCTCGCCGGGCACATGGATCATGCGGCGCAAGCGCCCGGCCGCAGGCATGTGGATGCGGTGGTAATCGCGCGGGCTCAGGTAGAGCGTGGCGAAGTGGCCGCCGTGAAACTCACGCGCCAGTGCGGCGTCACCACCGACCAGCGCAGTGGCGGTGTAGTGATGCCCCTTGGCCTGCACCAGGCGCTCGCCATCAAGCGGGCCGATCTGGCTGATGGCGCCGTCGACCGGGCACACCCACGGCGCATCGGCCAGCGGGCGTGCCCCCGGCTTGAGCGCGCGGGTGAAGAACGCGTTGAAGCTGGCGTAATGCGCCATGTCGGGCTCGGCCGCTTCAGCCATGTTCACACCGTAGCGGCCGACGAACCAGCGGATCAGTCGCGTCGTGAACGCACCGCCCTCGGCGCTGGCGATGCGGCCGGCTAAGCGCGTCATCGCCTGCTTGGGCAGCAGGTATTGCGGCAGTACCGCCAGTCGATCGCACATCAATGGAGAGAGGAAAGAACAGAGAAGAGAAGGTTGCCGAAACTCAGCGGATGCGGCCGATGCCGTTCAACGCATGGATCGCACCGGCGCCGATCGATGCACCGAATCGTTTGGCGAGCCGCTCGGCAACGTTTTCCTTCGGCGTGTAGTCGATGATGTTTTCGGCATGCACCACCTCGCGCGCCACATAGTCGAGGTTGCCGAGGTGATCGGCCAAGCCGAGCTTGATGGCTTCTTCGCCGTTCCAGAACAGGCCTGAGAAGGTGTCCGGCGTTTCTTTCAGCCGACTGCCGCGGCCTTCCTTGACCACCGCGATGAATTGCCGGTGAATCTGGTCGAGCGTGGCCTGCAGGTAAGCGCGCTGCGGGTCGGTCAGCGGCGAGAACGGGTCGCCGATGCCCTTGTTGGCGCCGGCGGTCAGCAGCCGCCGCTCGACGCCGTACTTTTCCATCACGCCGGTGAAGCCGAAGCTGTCCATCAGCACGCCGATCGAGCCGACGACGCTCGCCTTGTCGGTGTAGATGTCGTCGGCCGCGGCGGCAATGTAGTAGGCCCCCGAGGCGCACATTTCCTCTACCACCGCGTACACCTTCTTGTGGTGCAGGACCTTCAGCCGCTTGATTTCGTCGTAGACGATGCCGGCCTGCACGGGGCTGCCGCCAGGCGAGTTGATGCGCAGCACCACCGCCTGCGCGCCGTCGTCCTCGAAGGCGTTCTTCAGCGCCGACACCAGCAACTCGGCGCTGGCCTCGGTGTCGGCAGCGATCTCGCCGCGCACTTCGACCAGCGCGGTGTGCGGGCCTGCGGGCGCGCCCGCAAGCAGGCGCTCGCTGAGGAAGGTCCACGCCAGCGCGACAACCACCGTGAGCCACAGGAGCCGTAAAACGATCCGCCAGCGGCGCTCGCTGCGCCGATCCTGCAGGTACAGGCGCAACAGCTGTTCCGCGGCCTGATCCCAACCGCTGCGCGCGGGAGCACCCGAGATCGGGGGACGCGGGGCAGACAAATCGTCGTTGGAACTCATGAGGGGCTTTCGTCGCAGGCACCCGCGGCGCCGTCGTGGCGATGCGGAGGAAATGGCCAGGGCTTGATGTCCGAGGAAGGATACCAATACACCCGAGACTCTCGCTCTTCGACACGCAAGGCGGTGAGCCGCCCTCCGACGCACGGACCGCCCACACAACGTCCGCTGAGCGGGTCGTAGGTGGCGCCATGGACCGAGCAGATGATCAGCTCGCGGTCGCCATCAAGGAACTTGCCTTCGTGCCAGTCGAGCTGGGTCGGCACATGGATACAGCGGTTCAGGTAGGCGACGACCCGGCCGTCGAAGCGCATCACGAAGGCACTGGCCTTCTGGCGCCACTGCTGCACCTCGAACACAACGGCGTCCCCGCGCTCGACCAGCGCCTCCGACGCGCACAGCAGCACGGGCACGGTTACGGACACAGCGGGCGGTTCGATTGCGGGCATGCGCGTCGTCGGCTGCAGTCGATCAGGCCGAATGAGCCAGCCAGCTTGCGAGTTCGGACACCGAGTGGGCAATATGCAGCGGCGTGAAGGCGGCAAAAGACGTCGGCTCGTGCGCGCCGTAGCTGACTCCCACGCTCGCCACACCGGCGTGCATGGCCATCTGCAGGTCGTGGGTGGTGTCGCCGATCATCAGCGTGCGTTCGGGCGCAACGCCCATTTCGGCCATCAGCTCCAGCAGCATCTGCGGGTGCGGCTTCGAGCGGGTTTCGTCGGCGGTGCGGGTGGCGTCGAACAAGCCTTTGAGCTGCTCTGTATGCAACACATCGTCGAGGCCGCGCCGGGTCTTGCCGGTGGCAATCGCCAAGCTGTGCTGACGCTGCTTTAGCGCATGCAGCATCGGCAATGCGCCGTCGAACAGGCTCAGATCGTTTTGCCGGGCCATGTAATGGTGCTTGTAGCGCGCGCTCAGCTCAGGGTAGCGCTTGGGCGCAAGGCCCGGTGCGGCGTGCTGCAGTGCTTCGGTCAGCCCCATGCCGATCACATAGTTGGCGTCTTGCACACTGGGCACGGGCACCGCCAGGTCGGCGCACGAAGCCTGGATGCAGCGGGCGATCAACGCGGTCGAGTCGTACAAGGTGCCGTCCCAGTCGAAGACGATCAGGTCGAAACGGCGCGGTCGGTTCATGGTGTCGGTGTCGATTTCGTTTCAGCAGGCGCAGGCCGCGGCGTCAGCGCCTGCAGCAAAGCCGCGCATTCTGGGGGCAGTGGCGCCTGCAGTTCGATGACCTCGCCGCTGGCGGGGTGCGCAAACTTCAGGCGCCTCGCATGCAGGAACATCCGTCCGAAGCGCAGGCCGGGGACCGCCGCGCCGCGGGCCAGCGCCCGGTTGGCGTCGAAGTCGCCGTATTTGTCGTCGCCGACGATGGCGTGGCCTTCATGCAACAGGTGAACCCGGATCTGGTGGGTGCGGCCGGTCTTGATCGTCACATCGAGCAGCGTGTAGGCGGTGTAAGCCTGCACCACCCTGACCAGCGTGATCGAACGGCGGCCGTCGGCATCGTCGGCATCGACCGCACGGACGCGGCGCTCGCCGTCGGCCGACAAAAACTTATGCAGCGCCACATCGATGACCTTCTTCGACGCCGGCCAGGCGCCCAGCACCAGCGCCGCGTAGGTCTTGCCGATGACTTTCTGGCCGTGGCGCTGGCGAAACTGCTCCTGCAGCGCCAACAACGCCGAGCGCTTCTTGGCGATCAGCAACAGGCCGGAAGTTTCCTTGTCGAGCCGGTGCACCAGTTCCAGGAATTTGGCCTCGGGCCGGGCGCGGCGCAATTGCTCGATCACCCCGTAGCTGACCCCGCTGCCGCCGTGCACCGCCACGCCGGCCGGCTTGTCGACGGCAAGCAGGTGGTCGTCTTCAAACACGATGGGAAATTCGCGCGCAGGCGCCGGGGCTTCAACGCTGCGCTCAGCAGCATGCTGCGAGGTGCGTACCGGGGGAACGCGCACCTCGTCGCCCAGCGTCAAGCGGGTATCGGCCGCCGCGCGCCCCTTGTTGACCCGCACCTCGCCCGAGCGAATCACCCGGTACACATGCGTCTTGGGCACGCCCTTGAGCAGCTTGATCAAGAAATTGTCGAGCCGCTGGCCTTCCGACCCTTCGTCGACACGCACGCGCGAAACCGCTGGAACCGCCGCTGCCGCTCCCGCAGAAGCGGCCTCGCGCTCCGTTTTGGCCCTTATAATGAATCTAACCACGTTTGCGCTGTAAGTGTTTGATTTACTTGAGTTTACCTGCGCACTTCCAGCGCGCCGTGGCGGTCGGAGCACGAGTTCCGGCCATCCAGTGATGCAACGCACTCCAAGTGCGACGGGCCCCGTCCCCGAGTGACCGGGCAGTCCAGATGGGTTGCGGCAGAGAAAACGAAGAACGAGCCTCTGAAGCGATGCTTCGGAACAAACCAAGGTTTTTAGGTTGCAGACCGGTGTATGCCGACCCCCAAGTCGGCCGCCACCGGGCTGCGACCCGCGTCCAGTGACCCTGCGGATGTCGACTGCTTACCACCTGATCTCGCGCAAGATGCGCCGTTCTGCGATGGCCCCGGTATCGGGCTGCGGATCGGCAGCCCTGCAGCGAGCGCGGGCAGTGGGTGTGCGACCGGCCCTGTTGGCCCACGCGCTTGCGCCCCACGGTGCACAGCCCGGTGGTCAGGGCCAGGCTCCGCAGTAAGCACTGACACGCAAGCGCCAACGCTGCACCGACGACCCTTGCGGTCGTTTGCAGTCCAGGGCGATTCCTGTGGCTCTCTGAGGCTTCTCGTGCATCGATGAGTCGGCACCGCTGTCAGGTGTCGGCATGTTGATCGAAGCGCCGACCCACAGGTCGGCGGCACAGGAGCACCCATGAAACGCATGTTGATCAATGCGACGCAGCCCGAAGAGCGTCGCTTAGCCATCGTCGATGGCCAGAAATTGTTGGACTTCGAAACCGAGATCGAAGGGCGCGAACAGCGCAAAGGCAACATCTACAAGGCGGTCGTCACCCGCGTCGAGCCCTCGCTCGAGGCTTGTTTCGTCGATTACGGCGAAGACCGTCACGGTTTTCTGCCGTTCAAGGAAATCTCGCGCAACTACTTCCGCGACGGCGTCGATGCGCGCACCGCCCGCATCCAGGACGTGATCCGCGACGGCGACCAGTTGCTGGTGCAAGTCGAAAAAGAAGAGCGCGGCAACAAGGGCGCCGCGCTGACCACCATGGTCAGCCTGGCCGGCCGCTACCTGGTGCTGATGCCGAACAACCCTCGCGGCGGTGGCGTGTCGCGCCGCATCGAAGGCGAAGACCGCGAGGAGTTGAAGGAAAACCTCGACCAGCTTGAGTACCCGAAGGGCATGAGCCTGATCGCGCGCACCGCCGGCATCGGCCGCACCGCGCCCGAGCTGCAGTGGGACTTGAACTACATGCTCAAGCTGTGGGAGGCGATCGACGGCGCTTCCAAGGCCGGCAAGGGCGCCTTC
>JANPNF010000109.1:0-2200 GCA_031427315.1 Burkholderiales bacterium
CGAGCGTCACGCCGCCCAGCACCTGTATGCGTTCAGCAACGATGTCAACCAACTCGGCCTGCGCTTCGTAGTGCTTGTCGAACAGCAGATGCAATTGATCAAAGGTCGGTCCGACCACCTGCCAGTGGTGCTTCTTGTACATGTCGCGCAGCGTCATCGTGTCGGCCAGCGTCTGGTTGAGCAAAGCAACGCTGGTTTTGCAGACAGACTCAGACAGACCATTGGGCAGCTTGACGATCGTGCCGTACTCCTGCGTGACGGCCGCTTTTTGATGCAGTTTCGGCGCGACGGTATCGGGCTGGTCGGTGGCGCTGGACGGCGAGGAAGTTTTGGCCATGAATTGCTCCTGAGGGTTGACATGCAGTTTGCGCATTCGGTGCCCGGTTGCGGCATCGGAGGCCGCCGCGCAGCTTTACTGGTGCAGTCCTACACGCAGCCGCTGGCGGCCCCTCGGCCCGCAACCTAAGATAGAGCAGTGGGCCGCGGGCCCGTCCCGTGCGCCGAAACGCACCGATCTTGGGAGTAGATTCGTGCGACGTCTAAGCCTCTGTCTGCTCATCACCGTCAGCTTGCTCACTGGCTGCGCCACCGTGCGAAACCCGGTCACCGGCTTGAAAGAGCGCACGGTGATGAGCGAGGCAAGCGAGCTCGCTGAAGGCAAGAAGGCGCACGAGCAGGTGCTCGCCGAGTACGGCGCCTACCCCAACGCGAAGTTGCAGGCCTATGTGAACGAGCTTGGCCAGCGTTTGGCAAGCCAGTCCGAACGCGCACAACTGGAATGGCACTTCACCGTGCTCGACAGCCCGGAGATCAACGCCTTTGCGCTGCCCGGCGGCTATGTCTACGTGACGCGCGGCATCATGGCGTACATGGAAAGCGAGGCCGATCTGGCCGGCGTGATCGGGCATGAGATCGGGCATGTGACCGCGCGCCACGGTTCGCAGCGCGCCACCCGCCAGCAAACGGCCGGTATCGGTGTGATCGCTGCCACCATTTTGGGCGCGGTGCTCGAAGGCGCGGGGGTCGGCGGGGCCGGGCAGATGGCCAGCCAGGTGTCGCAGGGTGTGGCGGCCGGCTACATCGCCAGCTACGGGCGCGAGGGAGTTGCAGGCCGATCGCCTCGGCGCCGAGTACCTTTCACGCAGCCACTACGACCCGCGCAACATGGTCGATGTGATCACCGTGCTCAAGAATCAGGAGCGCTTTGCCGACGACACCGCACGGGCCGAAGGCCGCACGCCGCAGCCGCACACCAACTGGCTGGCCTCGCACCCCAGCAACGACAAGCGGCTCGAAGACATCACCCAGATCGCGCAGGGCTACCAAGGCCAGTACAGCGACGAGAACCGCAGCCGCTACCTGCAGGCGATCAACGGCATGACCTACGGCGAAAGCCGCGAACAAGGCCTGACGCGCGGCCAGAATTTTTACCACGAGTCTCTCGGTATCGCGCTCACTGCGCCGGCAGGTTGGAAGGTTCAAAACGGCAAAGACGCGATCACGCTGGTCAACGCCGAGGGCAACGCCGGGCTGGTGGTGAAGCTGGTGCCCGAGAAAGCCGGGGGCTCGCATGAAGACATCGTGCGTGCGCTGATGAATCCGGTCAGCGGCCGCGCCGAACGGCTTTCACTCAACGGCCTGTCGGCCACCCATTTCGTTGGCACTCGCAGCACTGAACAAGGGCAATCGCAGCCCTTCGAGGTGACCATCGTCAGCGGCCCGGGCGACCAAGCCTACCTGCTTGGTTATGCAGCCAAAGACGCGCAGTCCAAGCAGCGAGCGTATTGGCAGATCAAGGAAGCCGAAGGCTCGTTTCGCGCACTGACCAGCGCCGACCGCGCTGCGGCCAAGCCCTGGGTACTAAAGACCGTGCCCTACCCGCGCGGTGGATTCGCGCCGCTGGCAAAGCAGTCACCGCTGGCCCCCGCCCCCGAGCAGCAACTGCGGCTGATCAACGGGGTTTACGCGGGCGGCGAGCCGAAGCCTGGTCAACTGATGAAGGTGGTGGAGTAACCCGACTGATGGCGGCCCGCCGTCGCTGTGGGCGGTGTATCAATCCGCGCGGCCGAAGCTCGGATCGAAGCGCCTACAGCTCATCCAGTTCCAATTCCCTCTCGCCTCGTGAGAGGCGCGCGACAAAAGGGGCGCCGAGCGAGCGTCCGTCCCGTCCGCACGCCCAGCTCGTAGCTGCGCCCGGCCC
>JANPNF010000110.1:0-6201 GCA_031427315.1 Burkholderiales bacterium
GGCCTCGATGTGGGTGCGGTGCAGGCCACGCTGGCGCAAGCGCGTTGGGTGCCCAGCATCGTCAAGGCGGTGATGCCGCCACCGGCCGGCACCGCGAAGAACTGGGCGGTCTACCGCGCCCGCTTCGTGGAGCCTAAGCGCATCGCCGCTGGCGTGGCGTTTTGGCAGGCGAACGAGGCGTGGTTGACGCTGGCAGAACAGCGCTACGGTGTGCCACCCGAGATCGTGGTAGGTATCGTCGGCGTCGAGACGTTGTATGGCCAGCACATGGGCAACTACCGCGTCATCGATGCGCTGGCCACGCTGGGCTTCGACTTTCCCGTCGGGCGCAAGGACCGCAGCGCGTTCTTCCGCGCTGAGCTGGAACAGCTTCTGGTGCTCAGTCACCGTGAAGGCAGCAACCTGCTCGCCACCAAGGGCAGCTATGCCGGCGCACTCGGCATGCCGCAGTTCATGCCCAGCAGCGTCAACAAATACGCGGTCGATTTCGATGGCGATGGCCACATCGATCTGCACGCCAGCACCGCCGACGTGATCGGCAGCGTGGCGCACTATCTGGCCGAGTTCGCCTGGCAGCGCGGCCTGCCCACGCACTACGAAGTCGCGGTGCCCAGCGATGCCAGCGAACGCGCACTGCTGCTCGGCCCCGACATCTTGCCCACCTTCACCCCCCAACAGTTCATCGACCACGGTGCGGTGTTCGGCGCGCTGGTGCCGCCGCGTGATGACATCAACAGCGGCGGCAACGGCAGCGCGAAGCTGGCGCTGGTCGAGTTGCAAAACGGCCCCGATGCGCCCAGCTATGTCGCAGGCACCACCAACTTCTACGCCGTCACCCGCTACAACTGGTCGAGCTATTACGCGATGGCGGTGATCGAGTTGGGGCAGGCCGTCAGGCGGGCCCGATGACCGAGCGCGGCCGACTGCAGCCTGCCTCGTCGCCCAACAAGCCGCTGTGGCACATCGCCACTGCTAGACTGGGCCGCATGCGAGTGTTGATGTGTGTTTTGTTGTTGGTGCTGCTGCCGTTGCAGTCCGGGTGGGCGGCCATGGCCACCTACTGCACACACGAAAGCGAGGCGCAGTCGCATCGTGTGGGGCACCATGCGCATGCTCATCACAAGGTGACGACGGCCCAAGGCAACGCGGGCACATCCGCCGACTTCGATGCCGATTGCGCCCATTGCCACGGCCATGTCGTCGGTGTCATCGCAGCGGAAATGACTATCGCAGTCACCGCCTCCGGCAGCGTGCTTCCGTCGATGCAGCGCGCAAAGTGGCTTGCACCGGCCTTGCCACGGCCCGAACGCCCTCAGTGGACGGTCCACGCCTTATTCGGCGTGGCTTCAACCTGACATCGGGTCACCCCCGAAGCGTAGAGAACTGACGCCACGTCGAATCTTCGTTCTGTCTCGCAGGCGTCGCGCCTGCGTGCCCACAGCCAGGAGATTTCGATGCCCCACCCCGCCACACGACGGGCGTTACTTGCCCTGATTCAATTCGGATCGGGGCCGGCGCCCACATTCGTCATCACGCTCGCCATCGCCGCTGTATTCGGCATGGGCTTCATCGCCAGCTCATTGGCGCAAAGCCCGGCGGCTCAGGTCGCGCCGTCAGCGGTCGCCAGCGATCTGCCGCCGCTGACGCTGGCGCAAGCGCTCGCGTTGGCGATGGCGTCGAATCCCGATCTGGCCGTGCAAGCGCGCGAACTGCAGGCCGCGCAAGGGCCGGTGGTGCAAGCCGGTGCGCGCCCGAATCCAGAGCTGGCCGTACTGCTGGAGGACACCCGCAGCGCCAGCCGCACCACCACCGTTCAGATCAACCAGCCGCTGGAACTCGGGGGCAAACGCGCCGCACGCATCAGCGCCGCGGAGCACGGGCGCGACATCGCGGCGGCGGACCTGGCGACCAAACGGGCGGACGTTCGCGCGGCCGTAACCTCCATGTTCTTCGAGGTGCTGTTGACACAGGAACATCTGGCGCTGGCCCAGGCCTCGGTCGGGCTGGCGCAACGTGCCAGCGAGGGGGCCACCCGGCGCGTGCAGGCCGGCAAGATTTCGCCGGTCGAGCAGACCAAGGCACAGATCGCGCTGGCCAGCAGCCAGCTTGACGCCGCACAAACCGCGGCCGCACTGACCCTGGCTCGCCAGCGCTTGTCAGCCACCTGGGGCAGCGCCGCGAGCCGCTACGGGGTAGTGACTCAGGTTGGGGCCGGCTTCGATCAACCTGCCGTGTTGACACCGGAGGCGATGGCCCGCCGCATTGATGCCTCACCGGTGCTGATGCGCGCCCGCATCGAGGTGCTGCGGCGCGAGGCGATCAGCGAACTCGCGCGGGCCCAGCGCGTGCCAGACCTGACGCTCAGCCTGGGCGTGAAGCGCGACGAACAAATGGGCCGCAACCAGGCCGTCATCGGCATGTCGCTGCCGTTGCCGGTGTTCGACCGCAACGAAGGGAATCTGCTGGAGGCGCTGCGGCGCGAAGACAAGGCGCGCGACGAACTGCGGGCCGCCGACATCGCGCTGCGCACGTCGGTGATGCAAGGCACCGTCCGGCTGGTGGCGTCGAACGCCGCGGTGCAGATGATCCGCGACCAAATCCTGCCCGGTGCACAAAGCGCCTACGAAGCCGCCACCCGAGGCTTCGAGTTGGGCAAGTTCAATTTTCTCGACGTGCTAGACGCGCAGCGCACGCTGTTTCAGGCGCAGTCTGCGCACCTGCGCGCTCGCGGTGATGCGCTGCGCGCGGCCGTCGAACTCGACCGGCTGCTCGGCGGCACCGATGGTGCCGTCGTGCCATCAACGTCCCCGACGCCAACTCCGATTCAGACCCAGGAATGAGCCATGAACACTGAAATTTCTGCCCCCCAATCCACCTTGAAACGACTGCTGCCCATCGGGGTGGTGCTGGCCATCGCATTGGCGCTCGGCGTGGCCATTCTCGGCAGCGAAAACTCGACGTTAACTGCGGATGAGCATGAGCACGAAGCGCATACCGAGGCAGCCGGCCACAACGACAAAGCCGCTGCCGAACCCGCCAAAGGCCCACATGGCGGGCGCTTCTTTACCGACGGCAGCTACGCGCTCGAACTGACGATCTTCGAGACGGGCGTGGAGCCGCAGTTTCGCCTGTACACCTACCAAAACGGCAAGCCGACCGATCCTGCCACCAGTCAAGTCACAGTGAGCGTGGAGCGCCTGGGCCGGGCGCCTCAGGCGTACACCTTCGTCAAGGAGGCCGACTACCTCAAAGGCAGCGGCGTGGTCGGCGAGCCGCACTCCTTCGCGGTAACGATCACCGCCGAGCATGCGGGCAAGGCGCACCGGTTCAGCTACGAGCAGATCGAAGCGCGCATCGGCATGAGCGAGGTGCAGATCAAGAACAATGGCATTGAAGTGGCCACCGTCGGCCCGGCGCGCATCAAGACCGCCCTGCAGTTGCACGGCGAGATTCGCCTGAACGAAGACCGCACGGTGCACGTGGTGCCGCGGCTCAGTGGGCTGGTGGAGTCGGTGTCGGTCAATGCGGGCGACCGCGTACGGCGTGGCCAGGTGCTGGCGGTGTTGTCGAGCCAATTGCTGGCCGACCAGCGCAGCGAGCTGCTCGGGGCGCAAAAGCGGCTGAGCCTTGCGCGCACGACCTTCGAGCGTGAGAAGACGTTGTGGGAAGGCAAGATTTCCGCCGAGCAAGATTACCTGCAAGCCCGCACGGCGCTGCAGGAGGCGGAGATTTCCGAGCAGTCGGCGCGGCAGAAGCTCGCCTCACTGGGTGCGGTGACTTCGGCGTCAGGCAACCTGACGCGGCTTGAAGTGCGCGCGCCCATCGACGGCGTCATCACCGACAAGCAAATTTCGGTCGGCGAAGTGGTCAAAGAAGACGCCAACGTCTTCGTCGTCGCCGACTTGTCCACGGTGTGGGTCGAAATGACGGTCTACGCGAAGGATTTGAACGCCGTGAAGGTCGGGCAGGCGGCCAGTGTGAAGGCCAGTGCTTTCGACGCCCAGGCCAGTGGCACGCTGTCGTACGTCGGCAGTTTGGTCGGCGAGCAAACCCGCGCCGCCAAAGCGCGCGTGGTGCTGCCCAACCCGCAAGGCCTGTGGCGACCGGGCCTGCCGGTCAACGTCGAGCTGACGGCCGCTGAAGTCGAGGTGCCGCTGGCCATCTCGGCCGAAGCGGTGCAGACGCTGCGCGATTGGACGGTGGTGTTCGGCCGCTATGGCGATCAGTTCGAGGCGCGGCCGGTGACGCTCGGCCGCAGCGACGGGCGGCTGGTCGAGGTGCTCAGCGGCTTACAGGCTGGCGAGCGCTACGCAGCGAAAAACAGCTATCTCATCAAGGCCGACATCGGCAAGTCGGGGGCCAGCCATGACCACTGAGCACACACCCGTGATCGCAGGCACTGAGGCTTCAGGCCTGTTCGACAAGCTCATCCGTTTTGCCATCGACCAGCGGTGGCTGGTGCTGCTGATGGTGCTGGGCATGGCGGCTCTCGGTGTTTACAACTACCAGCGGCTGCCCATCGATGCGGTGCCCGATATCACCAACGTGCAGGTGCAGATCAACACCGCCGCGCCCGGCTACTCGCCGCTGGAGTCTGAGCAACGCATCACCTTCCCGGTGGAAACCGCCATGGCCGGCCTGCCCGACCTGGAGCAGACGCGCTCGATCTCGCGCTACGGCCTGTCGCAGGTGACCGTGATTTTCAAGGACGGCACCGACATCTACTTCGCGCGGCAGTTGGTCAACGAGCGCATTCAGGAGGCCAAAAACGCGCTACCGCCAGGGGTGTCACCAACGATGGGCCCAATCTCGACCGGCCTGGGCGAGATCTACATGTGGACCGTGGAAGCCGCGCCCGGCGCACTCAAAGCCGACCACACACCGTACACGCCGACCGATTTGCGCGAGGTGCAAGACTGGATCATCAAGCCGCAGTTGCGCACGGTGCCCGGCGTCACCGAAATCAATTCCATCGGCGGCTATCGCAAGGAGTTTCAAGTCGCGCCTCTGCCCGACAAATTGGTTGCCTACGGCTTGAGCCTGGGCGATCTGGTTGCCGCGCTCGAGCGCAACAACGCGAACGTCGGCGCGGGTTACATCGAAAAAAGCGGCGAGCAGAACCTGATCCGCGTGCCCGGGCAGGTGAGCGGTTTGGCCGACATCGCCGACATCGTAGTCACCACGCGGCAAGCCGTGCCGGTGCGCCTGCGCGATGTGGCCGAGGTGACGATGGGGCAAGAGTTGCGCAGCGGTGCGGCCTCGCGCGACGGCCGCGAGGTGGTGCTCGGCACGGTGTTCATGCTGGTCGGCGAGAACAGCCACACCGTCGCACGCGCGGTCGACGCGAAGATGGAAGACATCCGCCGCAGCGTGCCGCCAGGCGTCGTCGTCGTCGCGCAGTACGACCGCACGGTGCTGGTCGATCGGGCAATTGCCACCGTCAAGACAAACCTGCTTGAAGGTGCGTTGCTGGTCATCGCGATCCTGTTCCTGTTCCTCGGCAACCTCCGCGCCGCGCTCATCACCGCGATGGTGATTCCGCTGGCGATGCTGTTTACCTTCACCGGCATGGTGAGCAACAAGGTGAGCGCCAACCTGATGAGCCTGGGCGCGCTCGACTTCGGCATCATCATCGACGGCGCAGTGGTGATCGTCGAGAACTGCGTTCGGCGCCTGGCCCATGCGCAGGGCTTGGCAGGCCGGTCGTTGACGCGCAGCGAGCGCTTTGCCGAAGTGTTCGCCGCGTCGAAAGAAGCGCGCAGGCCACTGCTCTACGGCCAGCTCATCATCATGGTGGTCTACCTGCCCATCTTTGCGCTGAACGGCGTCGAGGGATAGATGTTTCACCCGATGGCGTTCACCGTGGTGATTGCCTTGCTGGGCGCCATGATCCTGTCGGTGACCTTCATTCCCGCTGCCGTGGCGCTGTTCATCGGCAACAGCGTCAGCGAGAAGGAAAACCGGCTGATGGGCTGGGCCAAGCGCGGTTATGCACCCGTGCTCCATTGGGCGATGGCGAGCAAGCCACTGGTGCTGACCATCGCAGCGGCGTCGGTGGTGCTGAGCGGCCTGCTGCTCACCCGAATGGGCAGCGAGTTCATCCCGAGCCTCGACGAGGGCGACATCGCGATGCATGCCTTGCGCATTCCCGGCACCAGCCTGACGCAGGCGATGTCGATGCAAAGCGAGCTGGAACGCACG
>JANPNF010000111.1:0-1990 GCA_031427315.1 Burkholderiales bacterium
CATCGGCGCGGGCCAGAAAGTCCGCTGCGGTTTCGCCGCGGGTCGTGTCCATGCGCATGTCCAGCGGCGCATCGAAGCGGAAGCTGAAACCGCGAGCCGGGTCGTCGATCTGCGGCGAGCTCACGCCCAGGTCGAGCAACACACCGTCGAGCGCCGTGATGCCCAGGGCGGCCAGCACCTCGGGCATCTCGGTGAAGTTGGCGTGGTGGATGGAAAACCGCGGGTCGTCGACCCGCGTGGCACCGGCGTCCGCCGAGGCCACCGCCTCCGGGTCGCGGTCGAAGGCCAGCAGCCGGCCGTCGGGCGCCAGCCGTTCGAGCAACAGGCGCGAATGGCCGCCGCGGCCGAAGGTGCCGTCGACGTAGATGCCTGAGGCTGTCGTCACCAGCGCGTCGATCGCTTCGGGGAGCAAGACGGTGCGGTGCTGCCATGTTGCTGCGTTCACCGCGCCCTCACATCACGTGGTCGCGCAGCACATCGGGCATGCCCGCGGCCAGCACGGTGGCCTCGTGGGCGTCGTGGCGGACCTTGTCCCACAACTCGAAGCGCGAGCCCATGCCGACCAGCAGCACGTCGCGCTCCAGGCCGGCCCATTCGCGCAGCTCGGGCGCGATCAGCACGCGCGAGGCGCCGTCGATGTCGACATCCATCGCACTGCCGATGAAGACGCGGCGCCAGTCTTCGGCCGACATCGGCAGCGTCAGCAGCTTGGCGCGAAAGGCCTCCCAGGCCGGGCGCGGGAAGACCAGCAGGCAACGCTTGGGGTGCTTGGTGATCGTCAGCCGGTCCTCGGCCGCGGCTTTCAGGATGTCGCGGTGGCGCGCGGGCACGGTCATGCGTCCCTTGCCGTCGAGGAACAGCCCCGCTCCACCCTGAAACACGAAATCGGTCACGCTGCCCCACTAACCTGCACTTTTCCCCACTTTAGCGGAGGCGATCCAGCGGGTCAACGAATGCTGAAAGAAAAATCAATCAAATCAAGCACTTAGACACGATTTCTCAGGCAGTTTGGGATCGAAATGTGTGCAAAAACAAGGACATGAGTGCGACATCGAAAGTGATACCTCACATCGCGCGCGGACCCTGGGACTTTCCCGGATGATGAACGGCGGTGGCCGGCGGCACGGTCTGCACAGCGGCCACCGAGGCGAGAATCGCCGCCTCTTCCACACCCGAAAGCCGATGCCATGACGCTGTTGATTGCCGGCCTGCTGCTCTTTCTCGGCGTGCACTCGGTGCGCATCTTTGCTGGCGACTTTCGCGCGGCACAAATCGCACGGCTGGGTGCGAACGGCTGGAAGGGCCTGTTTGCGCTGCTCTCGATCGCCGGCTTCGCGATGATCGTCTGGGGCTACGGCCTCGCGCGCCAGCAGCCGGTGCTGCTGTGGGCCACGCCGAGCTGGCTGCGCCATGGGGCGTCACTGCTCACGCTCGTGTCGTTCGTCTTCATCGCCGCCGCCTACGTGCCCGGCAACGCCATCAAGGGCCGGCTGCAGCACCCGATGGTGCTCGGCGTCAAGCTCTGGGCTTTCGCCCACTTGATCGCCAACAACACGCTGGCCGACCTGCTGTTGTTCGGCAGTTTCCTGGTCTGGGCGGCGCTGAGCTTTCGCGCGGCGAAGGCACGAGACCGCGCCGCCGGGACGGCCGACCCCGCGGGCACGATCTCCGGCACCGTCATCAGCGTCATGATCGGCGTCGCCGCCTGGGCCGCATTCGCGTTCTGGGCCCATCAGGCGCTGATCGGCGTGCGACCGTTTGGCTGAGGGCGGTTCGACATCTACCGCCTGCCCCGCCCGACCTGAGTCTTCGCGATGACCACGCACGACCACGACCACGACCACAGCGAGCTGTCGCCGATGGAGCTGCGCGTGCGCGCACTCGAAACCGTGCTCGCCGACAAGGGCTACATCGACCCGGCCGCGCTCGACGTGCTGATCGACACCTACCAGACCCGCATCGGCCCGCGCAATGGTGCGCGCGTGGTGGC
>JANPNF010000112.1:0-4468 GCA_031427315.1 Burkholderiales bacterium
CCGGCAACAGCAGATCCTCGACCTGGTGCAAAGCGCCATCGAGCGCACCGGCGCCCCGCCGACCCGCGCCGAGATAGCCACCGAGCTCGGCTTCAAGTCGGCCAATGCCGCTGAAGAACATTTGCAAGCGCTGGCCCGCAAGGGCGTGATCGAGCTGGTGGGCGGCACCTCACGCGGCATCCGTTTGAAGTCTGACACATTGCGCGCGCTCAACCTGATGCGCGGCAAGCAGTTCAGCCTGCCCTTGCCCAGCCTGGCGCAGCTCACCTTGCCGCTGGTCGGCCGGGTGGCTGCGGGCAGCCCGATCCTGGCGCAAGAGCACATCGACCAGACCTACCTGATGGAATCGAGCATGTTTCCGCGCCGGCCCGACTACCTGTTGAAGGTGCGCGGCATGAGCATGCGCGATGCCGGCATCATGGACGGCGACCTGTTAGCGGTGCAAAAAGCCAAAGATGCGAAAAACGGCCAGATCGTCGTCGCGCGGCTTGGCGACGAGGTCACCGTCAAACGATTCAAGCGCACCCGCACGACGATTGAGTTGCAGCCCGAGAACCCCGATTTCCAGACCATCGTGATCCCGTTCGGCGATATCGATTTCGAGCTCGAAGGGTTGGCCGTCGGGCTGATCCGCAACAACATGATGTTGTAGCGGCCCGCTTTTTGTTGCCAGCGTTGTCGCAGCCACGCGCTGCGCAGTTGACCCGCGATTACCGGGCTCATCTGCCGATTGCGGAGGGGTTGGTCGCCAACAATTCGTGTCGAATCTCAAATTCCACATCGACACCGCTGGCCATGCCGACCCACTGGACACACAGGCTGCAATCGACCTGGCAGACGCACCTGCGCCGCCAGCCGGAGGCGCCGCAGGTTCAACAGCCGCTGTTGCGTACGGTGTCGCAGCGCACCGAGGTCTTCCCGCCCGAGCGGCTGTACCGCGCATCGCGCTGGCGCGGTGGTCTGCGTGATTGGTTGAACACTGGCTGGGATGTCAGTCGGCCGGCGCCGTTGGATGCACTGCCGCCGCGCGCGTCAAGGCGCGAAACGACGCCGTTCGCGATCGCTGAGCTGCGCCAAGCCTTTGCCGAGACGCTGGTTGACATTGAGCCCGAGGCCGCGCACCACCTGCGCAAGCTGATTGCCCGCGCCCGCTCACCCCGCGAGCTGTGGCACCTGCGCACCGCGGTGTACACGCTGATCGCAACGCAACACAGTGAATCGCAAGCCCAGCAGCGCATGGCCGCGCTAAACCGCCATTTCCCGCTGCGCACGCTGTGCGCTGGCTTGTGGAGCCGCTGAGGTGCAATTGCAACCTCTCGATCGACAGCAGGGCGAGCGGCTGCACTGAGTTGCTTGCTGTCAGTCGCGTCCGAGGAAATCGGGCTTGCCCAGCGGCACACCGTTGTGGCGCAGCAGCGCGTAGGCCGTGGTCAGGTGGAAATAGAAATTCGGCAGCGCCCAGTGCTTCAAATACGTCTCACCCGAGAACGTCAAGGCCGACTTGCCGCGCATCGGCACCTCGATCACCTTCGCATCTGAGCCGTTGATCTGGCCGGCCGGCACCGACTGCACAAAGTCAATCGTCCTGGCGATGCGCTGCTTCAATTCGGCCATCGTCGCTTCGTTGTCCTCGAACTTCGGGGCGGCGGTGCCTGAGAGCCTTGCCACGCAGTGCTTGGCGGTGTCGCTGGCGATCTGGATCTGCTTGGTGAACGGCAGCATGTCAGGCGCCAGCCGCGTGCCGAGCAGCACCTGCGGGTCAAACGACTTCGCCGCCGCGTGGGCGGTGGCTGCGTCGAGCCAGTGGTCGAGGTTGCTGAGCATCTTGACGAACACCGGCACGCTGGCCGAGTACATCGAAATGGTCGCGTTGGCGGGCGTGGTGAGGGGAGCTTCAGTTGACATGGAAATCTCCGAAAAAGTGAACCGGAAACGCCCGGTGACGAGTCATGCTACTTCGCACGCATGTTCGATGTCGGCAGTCACAATGGATGAATCTTTGCAGCCCTCCATGCCGTGAACATCATCATCCTCGACGACTACCAAGACGCGGTGCGCAAGCTGAAATGCGCCGAGAAAATGGAGGCTCTGCGCGCCAAGGTCTTCACCAACACCGTCAAGGGCATCGCGCAGCTGTCGGTGCGGCTGCGCGACGCCGAGGTGCTGGTGCTGATCCGGGAGCGCACGAATTTCCCGCGTCAGTTGCTGGAGAAGTTGCCCAAATTGCGGCTGATCTCGCAGACCGGCCCGGTCGGCGCGCACATCGATGTCGAGGCGTGCACCCGACTAGGCATCGCCGTGGCCGAGGGCGTCGGCTCGCCGGTGGCACCGGCCGAGCTGACCTGGGCACTGATCATGGCGTCGATGCGCCGTGTGCCGCAGTACATCGGCAATCTGAAGCACGGGGCGTGGCAACAGTCGGGCTTGAAGGCGTCGTCGATGCCGGCCAATTTCGGCATCGGCATGGTGCTGCACGGCAAGACACTCGGCATCTGGGGCTATGGCCGCATCGGCCAGCGGGTCGCTGGTTACGCCCGTGCCTTCGGCATGCGGGTGATGGTGTGGGGCAGTGAATCGGCGCGTGAGCGGGCCGAGCTCGACGGCCATGCGTCGGCGGCCACCTGCGAGAGCTTCTTCGACGAGTGCGACGTGCTGTCGCTGCACTTGCGCCTGGGCGACGCCACGCGCGGCATCGTGAAAATCGAGCACCTGTCTCGAATGAAGCCGACCGCGCTGCTGGTCAACACCTCGCGCGCCGAGCTGATCGAAGAGGGTGCGCTGGTGTCGGCATTGAACCGCGGCAGGCCGGGCATGGCCGCAGTCGACGTGTTCGAGAGCGAGCCCATCTTGCAAGGACACCCCTTGCTGCGCCTGGAGAACGCCGTCTGCACGCCGCACATCGGCTACGTCGAGCAGGACAGCTACGAGGAATACTTCAGCGCTGCCTTCGACAACGTGGTGCATTTCATCGCAGGCACGCCCACGAACCTGGTCAACCCCGAGGCCTTGAAGGTGCAGCGCTGAGCGCAGACACAGCGCCACCTGAACCGACGCCTTCAGCGCCGCAGTCGAACGTTGAACTGTTCTTCACCTTCACTTGGCTGGCGCTGCAGGGTTTCGGCGGCGTGCTGGCGGTGGCGCAGCGGGAACTGGTCGAGCGCAAACGTTGGTTGAAGCGCGAAGAGTTCGTCGAGTTGCTGTCGGTGGCGCAGGTGTTGCCCGGGCCGAACATCGTCAACCTGTCGGTGATGATCGGCGATCGCTGGTTCGGCGTGCGCGGCGCGATGTCGGCACTCGCCGGCATGCTCGCCCTGCCGCTGCTGATCGTGCTGGTGCTGGCCTCGCTGTACGGCCGCTATGACGGCCACGCGGCAGTCAGCGGCGCACTGCGTGGCATGGGCGTGGTGGCTGCCGGGCTGGTGTTCGCCACCGCGCTGAAACTGCTGCCGACCTTGCGCAGCAACGCACTCGGCCTGGTCAGGGGCCTCGGCTTCGCAGTGGCAACCACCGCGGCGGTAACGGTGCTGCACTGGCCGCTGCTGTGGGTGATCGCCGGACTCGGCTCACTGGCGATTGCTCTGGCGTGGCGACGTCTTCCACGATGAGTTCACGGCAATGAGCCCGGCCGACCTGCTCAGCCTGTTCGGCCAGTTCCTGCTGCTCAGCCTGCTGTCGATCGGCGGGGCAATCACCACCGCGCCCGACATGCACCGCTACCTGGTGACAGAACGCGGCTGGATCAGCGACGGCCAGTTCACTGCCTCGATCGCGTTGGCGTAGGCGGTACCCGGGCCCAATCTGCTGTTCGTCGCGGTGCTGGGCTGGAACGTGGCCGGCCCGCTCGGCGCGCTGGCGACGATGAGCGGCATCCTGCTGCCATCGACTTTGCTGACCCTGTGGGCCACGCGCTGGGGCCAGGCCCGCCGCGACACGGTGGGCGTTCGCGCGTTCGCAGCAGGCATGGCCCCACTGACGCTGGGCCTGCTCGCGGCCACCAGTTGGATGCTGACACAACCCTTTCGACAGCAGCCTGGCGCCTGGGTGTTGCTTGCGTTGACCGTCGCGCTGACCTTGTGCGCCCGAATTAGCCCGCTGTGGATGGTCGGGCTGGGCGCGCTGGTCGGCGGTTTGGGGCTGGTGTAGCGCCTCGACGCGATCCAGTTCAACCGCTCGCGTTCCACCAGAGCCGATCACGCGTGTTGGGATTTAGCTGCGCCGTCTCGGGGATTCTTTGATTGACAAGTTCGCCCGTTGTGTCAACATAATCTGACACAGGGTGGTGTTAATTGATGTTTACATTCACCGGTGGCGCTCACAGAATTCCTGGCCGGCAGGCCATCAATAGCCCTCGTGCGGGTTCAGCACGACAAGAACTTCTTGCAAGGAGAAGACGCAATGGCAGACGAAAAAATTGGGATCACTGGTTTGACGGTGTCCGAATCGGAAGAGATTCACCGCAATCTGATTC
>JANPNF010000113.1:0-12653 GCA_031427315.1 Burkholderiales bacterium
AAAGCGCGCCCAGCGCTGCATCACCGCCGCATGGCCCCAAGCGTCTTCGATGGCCCAGCGCGCACGCTGGGGATCGATCGGCCGACCGGCGGCCAGCACCCGCGGCAGTAACGCCTGAAAAAATGAGCGGAAGGCGCGGCGCGCTGTCGGCCCGCGCAGCAGCGCTTCTATCGCGTTGACGCGCCCGCTCCAGCCCGGGCTCAGCAGCTGCTGGCTGATGAAGGCCTGCAGCGCCTGTACCGGGTTGAACAGCCGCAGCCGGTTCGGCGGCAGCACCAGCAGGGGCAGCTCGCTTGCGCGTGCGTGCGGCAGCGGTTCGACATAGCTGCACAGCACGGCCATGCGGCACCATTGCGCTGCGTTCAACCCGTCGTGTTGCGGCGCTGCGGTGTTGCCTCGAGCCGCTTGAGCTTCCAGCCGGCGGGCGATGTCCTGCGAAGAAGCGAAGCCGTGCGCTGCTTTAGCGACACGGGCCGGTGGGCTCATCATGGCCAGGTTGCCCGCGGCGTAAGCGGCGTCGTGGCGCACCCGTGCAATGAAGCCGTCGTCGTCGCTGGCGCTTGCAGAAGGAAGGCCGAGCGCCTCGCGAGTGATGGGGCAGTGGGTGGTGGCCAACTGACGCAGGTAGTTCGGAGTGACCAACAACAGCTCCACGCTGCGTCCGCGCCGCCAGGCATGCAGCCGCAGTTGCAGCCATTGGCGCACTGCCGCGGTCGGCGGCAGCGTGCGCGCTCCGAAGGTGGACATGCCGGTCAAATAGCCGCTGCGCAGCGGCGAAGGTTCCTGCGCATACGGCGCGGGTGGTGAGATGCCGTGGTGCGCGTGGTCCCAGCCGAGCTCGAAGCCGATGTGCTCGTGGTTCGTCGGCGGGGCAGCAGGCGCCGTGCGGCCGACGCAGGGATGGACGACGGCGGCCAGGTCGACAGAAAACAGATCACGGGTGTTTAGGTCGGGGTTCATGGCGGACTCCTGGTGACGCAGCGACATGCCGCGAAGCTTGCAGTGTGCGCAGCCACAGGCTCATGGGGTGAGCCAGCACCGCCTGCGGCGAAATAAATTCGTTTATGCTCGGGACGCGCTGGCTCATCAGGTGAGCCACACGTGTGTTACTGCGAAACTGCCGTGGAGTCGCCTGTGGACCGAACTGAACGCTTCTACAAGATCGAGTTGCTGTTGCGTGGCCGAGGCTGTGTCAGCTTCGACACGCTGCTGGCCGAACTGGCGGTGTCGCCCGCCACACTAAAGCGCGACTTGCAGTACCTGCGCGACCGCTTGGGCGCGCCAATCACCTACACCCGCGCCGACAACGGCTACCGTCTTGACGGGCCCCCGGTCGGCGCCAACGCAGCGAGGACAGTGGCGCATCACGAGTTGCCCGGCATCTGGTTCAGCGAGCGCGAGCTGCATGCGCTGCTGACAATGCACCAGCTGATGGCCGGGCTCGACGACGACGGCGTGCTGGCGCGGCACCTGCAACCCATGATGGACCGGCTGCAGAGCCTGCTGGGCGCCGACGAATCCGAAGCCCGCGAGCTGGTGCGCCGGGTCAAGGTGATCGGCACGGCGCGGCGCCGCGTGCCGAGTCGGCACTTCGAGCTGCTGGGCAGCGCGCTGGTGCAGCGCAAACGGGTCTGGCTGCGCTACTTCAAGCGCAGCGACCGGGCGCTCAGCGAACGCGAGGTGTCGCCGCAGCGGCTGGTCAACTACCGCAACACCTGGTACCTCGACGCGTGGTGCCATGCCAGTGACGGCTTGCGCCGCTTTGCACTCGACGCGGTTCAGCAAGCGCGGGCACTCGACACCCGCGCCAAGGCAGTCGCGCTGAAAGACCTGGAGGCCGCGCTCGACGCTGGCTACGGCATCTATGGCGGTGCGGGCGAAAAGGTGAAGTGGGCCACGTTGGTGTTCGAGCCCGATGCCGCGCAGTGGGTGGCCAACGAAGAGTGGCACCCTCAGCAGATCTCGCGCTGGCTGGGCCCGGCCAACGGTGAGGGGCGCTACGAGTTGAAGGTGCCGTACGCCGATGCGACCGAGCTGATGATGGACATCCTGCGTCATGGTGACAGCGTGCGCGTGGTCGGTGACAAGGTCCTGGCCACAGCCGTGGGCCGCCGCTTGCAGCACGCCGCGGCGCTGTACGCTTAACGCATCGTCTGCTGCGGCTGCGGGATGTTCCGCTGCCGTCAGAGCCCCCGCCACATCAGCTGAAAGGAAACCGATGAAAGCCACCTGGAAAGGCGTGACCATTGCCGAGAGCGACGACATCGTGACTGTCGAAGGCAACTCCTATTTCCCCGAAGCGAGCTTGAAACGCGAGCATGTGACCTTCAGCAACCACCGCACCGGCTGCGCGTGGAAGGGACAGGCGCACTACTACAGCCTGATGGTCGACGGCGACATGAACGAGAACGCCGCCTGGTACTACCCCGAGCCGACCGAGGCGGCCGCGAACATCAAAGGACGTGTCGCGTTCTGGAAGGGTGTGACCGTCGAGTGACGGTGAGCCCCGTCCCGCCGCTCCCGGCCACACAACGTCGGCAGTTCATCACCAGCCTCGCCGCCCTGGTGGGCGGCGAGGCTGTGCCTGCCTGGGCCGAGGGGCTGCAGGCCATCGCCGCACCGCAGCGCTTTGACTACGCGGCATTGAAGGGTCAGGCGCTCTCGCTGTCGCGCAAGCCCTACGCGCCACCGAGCACGCAGCTGCCCCGAGCCCTCGAGGCGCTCGACTGGGACGCGTACCAGTCGATCCGCTTCCGCCCCGACCATGCGCTGTGGCACGACGACAAGCTGCGCTTTCAGGCGCAGTTTTTCCACCTCGGGCTGTACTTTAGGTCGCCGGTGCGGCTGTACGAGCTCGCCGACGGCGTGGCGCAAGAACTGGCCTATGTGCCCGAGATGTTCGATCACGGCCAAAGCGGGTTGGACCCCGCGACACTGCCGCGCGGTCTGGGCTTCGCCGGCTTCCGGCTGAACTTTCACACCGACCTGCAGCGCGACATCACCGCCTTTCTCGGCGCGAGTTATTTCCGCGCTGTCGGCGGTGAGTTGCAATACGGCCTGTCGGCGCGCGGCCTGGCCATCGGCACTGGCGCGCCGGTGCCCGAGGAGTTTCCCAATTTCACCGGCTTCTGGCTCGAACGCCCGGCCGTGGGCTCGAACAGCGTCACCGTGTACGCGCTGCTCGACTCGCCGAGCGTGGCGGGCGCTTACCGCTTCGTCATCACGCCGGGCGACACACAGGTGATGGACATCGACGCGGCGCTGTACCCCCGAACGTCGATCGAGCGCTTGGGGCTGGCGCCGTGCACCAGCATGTTTCAAACCGGCGAGAACGACCGCCGCATGGGCTACGACTGGCGTGGCGAAATCCACGACAGCGACGGCCTCGCAATGTGGACCGGCAACGGCGAATGGATCTGGCGCCCGCTGACCAACCCACGCCAGCTCACCTTCAACGCCTTTCAAGACCACCACCCGCGCGGTTTCGGCCTGCTGCAGCGCGACCGTGCCTTCGACCATTACCAGGACGACGGCGTGTTCTATGAGAAGCGGCCCAGCCTGTGGGTCCAGCCCAAATCGGGCTGGGGAGCAGGATCGGTGCAACTCGTCGAGATCCCGACGGTGGACGAGACGTTCGACAACATCGTCGCCTTCTGGAACCCGGCGCGGCCGATCGTGGCTGGCGAGGAGCTGCTGCTGGGCTACCGGCTCTACTGGGGGGGCCAGCCGCCTGCGCAGTCGCCGCTGGCCCGGTGCGTGGCCACCCGCACCGGCCTCGGCGGCGTCATCGGCAAGAAGCGCACCGTTTTTTCGTGGCGCTTCGCGGTCGACTTCGCCGGTGGCGATCTGGCGCTCCTAAGCGCGAACGCCATGGTCACGGCTGTAATTACTGCATCGGCGGGTGCCCGCATCGAAACCACCTCGGCGCGACCATTGCACGCGGTGCGCGGCTATCGGGCGCTGTTCGATGTCGTGCCGACGGCGTCGACCGAGCCGATCGAGTTGCGGCTTTATCTCAGCTGTGCTGGGCAGTCGCTGAGTGAAACTTGGCTTTATCAGTGGGTGCCGCCACCGATGGCTGAACGTACTTTGTACTGATTGCCGTTTGCTTGCCTTGCGCTGCACCGCGCCGGGGTTTCGTCCCGGCGGACGAGTCACTTTTTTCTGCGGGGCCAGAAAAAAGTAACCAAAAAAGAGGCCCTGAACACCAGCCATTTGGCTGTCACGCTTCGGCTACAGGGAGACTGCAGGGTCTCTGGCACGAGAAGCCAAACCGAGGACCCGAAGGGTCGAGGCGTAGCGAGACCGCATGTTTGAACCTGAGCGAGGTAACCGAGGAAGTAGCTCGGAGAGTGTTCTCGAGCCAGAGCCGTTGAAGTAGGCGGCTGGCCGAAGCGGGCTACTCAAATGGGCAGGTGTTCAGGCCCTTTGCTTTGGTGACTTTAATTTGGGCCCGCAAATGAAAGTTACTCGGCAGCCGGGCCGAGACCCGGCGGGCTGCACCGCAAAGGTAGACCCCGCCCGCCGGGCCTTAAGGCATGGAAAGGCTCACTTCCCAGCCTTGAACGCCGTGAACACCCGTGTCTGCACACGCCGAATCGCCTGCGGCACGCTGTCCGGCGCCGTCATGATTTTCTTGTCGGCGTCACTCAGAAAGATGGTCGTGTTCTGCGCCACATCGGGCTTGACGAACTTCAGCGAGGCCGCATTCGGGTTTGCATAGAACACCTTGTTCGTCAACGACGCATGCACCTCGGGGCGCAGGATGTAATTGATGAACCGGTGCGCGTTCTCGGGATGCGGCGCGTCTTTCGGGATCGCCATCGTGTCGAAGAACAGCGTCGAGCCGCCCTTGGGCACCAGCGCTTGCACATCGACCTTGCCTTTGGCCTCGATCGCGCGGGCGCGGGCGATGTTGATGTCGCCCGAATAGCCCATCACCACGCACACCGAGCCGGCGGCCAGGTCATTGATGTAGCCCGACGACGAGAAGCGCGTCACATACGGGCGTGCTGCTTTCAGCACGGCGGCTGCCGCGTCGTAGTCGGCCTTCTCCTTGCTGAACGGCGGCTTGCCGGCGTACAGCATCGCGATCGGCAACACCTCGGAGGCGGAGTCGAGGACGCTGATGCCGCAGCCCTTCAACTTGCTCGCGTACTTCGGGTCGAACAGCAGGCTCCAGGCGTTGTCGGGCATCGGCAGCGGGTTTGGGTTGGCAGCCAAGGCAGCCTTGACCTTGGTGGTGTTGATGCCGACCGCGACGTAGCCCCACAGCCAGTCGACCAGGTGCTGATTGCCCGGGTCGACGTTCGCCAGCTGTTCGAGCAGGCCTTTGTCGAGGTTGCCCAAGTTCGTTAATTTGCTGCGGTCGAGCTTTTGCAGCAGGTCGCCTTCGATCTGCGTCTTCGCGAAGTGCGCGCCGGGCACCACGATGTCGTAGCCCGTCTTGCCCGCCACCAGCTTGGCGTGCAGCACCTCGTTGTTGTCGTAGTTGTCGTAGTTGACCTTGATGCCGGTCTCTTTCTCGAAATTCTTGATCGTGTCGTCGGCGATGTAGTCCGACCAGTTGTAGATGTTGAGCACCTTGGGCTCGGCGGCCAGCGCGCCGCTGAGGCTGGCGAGGCCGACCAGTGCGAGGCTGAGCGACTTGAATCGACGGGAGTTGAAATGACGGCGCATGGCGGTGTGATCCTTGTCGTGTCAGGTTGCAATCGAGGGTGGCGGCGACGGGTCTGCGTCCCCGTAGCCAAAACCGACTCGGCGTCGACGCACCGAAATTCTGTACGAGAACCGGCGTAACGAATGGGCTGCCGGTTTCGATGACGCGCGCACTCGGCTACGCTTGCCGTGTGACGCGAACTCACTCGTCCGCACCGAAGGAGCCCATGATGTCCCGCCCCATCCTCGACGACGCCCGCCTGCATCCTGCCATCCGCGACACGGTGGATCACCTGCATGCCGAGGTGGTGCACAACGTGCAGGCGGCGTCGATGTCGAATGCGGTGCTGGTGGTCGGCATGGCGGGCAACCCGTTTTGCAAGCGGGCGCGCAAGGCGCTCGATGCCGCTGCGGTGCCGCACCACTACCTGGAGTTCGGCAGCTACATGAGCCAGTGGCGCCAGCGGCTGGCGCTGAAGATGTGGTCGGGCTGGCCGACCTTGCCGATGGTCTTTGTCAAGGGCGTGCTGATCGGTGGTGCCGATGATCTGACCACGCTGATGGCGAGTGGCGAGCTGAAGCGGTTGCTGGCTTGAGCGTGTCAGCGCGGCGGTGGCGGTCGGCGGCGCTTGCGTGGCTGGCGACGCTGTGTGCACCGGCGCTGTGGGCGCAAACCGACGAGGTGACCGCACCCTGCCGCGTGCCGGGCCTGGCCTACGAGGTGCGCTGCGGCGTGGTCCGGCGTCCGCTCGATGCGGCGCGGCCGACCGGCCCGCAACTCGACATCCACTTCATGGTGGTGCCCGCGGTAGCACGCCGCCGCCTGCCCGACCCAGTGTTTCTGCTGGCTGGCGGGCCGGGGCAGAGCGCGATCGCGCTGGCGCCTGCGGTGCTGCCGCTGTTCGCGAGGCTGAACAACCGGCGCGACATCGTCTTTGTCGACCAGCGGGGCACCGGGCGCTCGGCACCACTGGCATGCGAAGACCGCCGACATGCGCCACTCGCCGAGCCGGCCGACCTGGCCGCGCAAGTAGTGCAGTTGCGGCAATGCCTGACGCGGCTGTCGACCACCGCACCGCTGACGTCGGCCAGTGACCTGCGTTTTTTCACCACCACCCTCGCGATACAGGACCTCAATGCGGTGCGCGCCCGGCTGGGTGCCGAGCGCATCAACCTGGTCGGCGCCTCGTATGGCACCCGTGCGGCGCTGGAGTACGCGCGGCAGTTCCCCGACCGGCTGCGGCGCAGCGTGCTCGACGGCGTCGCGCCGCCCGACATGGCGCTGGCTGTCAGTGGCGGCATCGACACCCAGGCCGCTTTCGATGCGATGCTCATCAATTGCGAGCGCAGCCCGGCCTGCCGGCGTGCGCATCCGACGCTGCGTGCCGATTGGCGCGCGCTGCTGGCTGGCCTGCCGAAGCCGGTGAGCGCGATCCATCCGTTGAGCGGCCAGCGCGAGTCTTTCACGCTCGATGCCGACCGGGTGCTCGGCGCGGTGCGCGGGCCGCTATATGCACCGTCGCTCGCGGCCGGGCTGCCACAGGCCATCGGCGAGGCGGCGCAGGGGCGCTACGAGGCGCTGCTGGGGCTGGCTTATGCGCTTGCCAGCCGACGCGGCGGCACGGTGGCGATGGGCCTGCATTTCAGCGTGCTGTGCGCCGAGGACGGGCCGCGGCTTGGGCCTGACAGGCCCGCCGAGGCATCAGGCGCAAGCCCGGCCTCGCTGACCGCGCCGTTCGTTGACCATGCAGCGCAGATCTACCAGCGCGCCTGTGCTTTCTGGCCGCGCGGTTCGGTGCCTGAGGCGTTTTACGAGATGCCCGTGGCGTCGACGGCCACGCTGCTGCTCAGTGGCGGGCTCGACCCGGCCACGCCGCCACGTCACGCCGACCGGGTCGCACAGGCGCTAGGGCCGAAAGCGCGCCAGCTCACGGTGGCGAACGCCGGCCACGGCCTGATGGGCATCGGCTGCGTGCGCGACGTGATGTTCCGCTTTATCGATGCCGCAGACGACGCCGCGGCGCTGGCCGTTGATGCGTCGTGCGTGGCTGACATCCCCCGGCCACCCGCATTTCGGCCTGTGACTGTCGAGCCGGTGAACGCAGCGGCCCCGGCGGCCGAGCAGCGCGCGCAATGATCGTCGTCGACGGGCTCGCGAAGCGGTTCGCCGCACCGGCGCGCAGCCTGCGCGATGCGCTGATGCGTCAGCCGGTGCAGCCGGGCATTGCGGCGGTCGGGCACATCAGCTTCACCGCGGCCGACGGGTTCATCACCGGCCTGCTCGGCCCGAACGGCGCGGGCAAAACAACCACCTTGCGGATGCTGGCCGGTCTGATCTCGCCCGATGCCGGCCGGATGTCGGTGGACGGCATCGACGTGGCCAGTCGCTCGCGCGAGACGCTGGCGCGCATGGGCGTGCTCAGCGACGCGCGCGGGCTGTACCCGCGGCTCACCGCGCGCGAGAACATCGTTTACTACGGCGCGCTGCAGGGCCTCGGCCGTGACCAGGCCGAGGCGCGGGCCGAGGTGCTGGCTGATATGTTGGCCTTCAAGCCGCTGCTCGACCGCCGCACCGAGGGCTTCAGCCAGGGTGAGCGGATGAAGATTGCGCTGGCCCGCGCGCTGGTGCACGACCCGGCAAACATCGTGCTAGACGAACCGACCAATGGCCTCGATGTGCCTGCAACGCGCAGCCTGCGCGAGTCGCTGCGTTATTTGCGCACGGCAGAAGGCGGCGGCAAGTGCATCGTGTTTTCGACGCACATCATGCAAGAGGTCCAGCGGCTGTGCGACCACGTCGTCGTCGTGTCGCACGGCCGCAGCGTGGCCGCGGGCACGGTGAGCGAGCTGCTGGCGCAAACCGGCCAGAGCGACTTCGAGGAGGCGTTCGTGCAGCTGGCGTTCCCGAACCCGCAAAAGGTGGTGTCGTGAGCACTCCGCGTGCGGCCTGGGCCGCCTACCGCAAGGAGATCGTCGACGCCTTGCGCGACCGCCGCACGCTGATGGTCGTGCCGTTCAGCAGCGTGCTGATGGGCCCGTTGCTGCTGATCGCGCTGTCGGCGCTGCTCGCCAGCTTCGAGGCCAGCGCGGAGGGCCGCGTCGTCTATGTCGACGGGGCAGAGCACTCACCCGGCCTGGTCAATTTCCTGCAGCGGCAGACCCGCATCGTCAAGCCGCCGCCAGCGGATTACGAAGCGCAGCTGCGCGCGCGCAAATGGTCTGAGCCGGTGCTGGTGGTGCCTCCGGGTTTCGACGCCGCGGTGCAGCGCGGCGAGGCGCCGGCGATCGAGGTGGTCAGCGACAACGGCAATGCGCAGGCCCAGGCCGGTGCGGCCCGGGTGCAGCGCTTGCTCGCGGCGTATGCGCAGGAACGCACCACGCTGGCGCTGGCGCTGCGCGGCGTGGCGACCGCGTTGCTGGAGCCGTTCGAGGTGCATGAGCGCGACCTGGCCAGCGCACGCACCCGTGCCGCGCAGATCACCGGCATGCTGCCGTTCTTTGTGATCATGGCCGTGCTGTACGGCGCCTTGAATGCTGCCCTGGACACCACCGCCGGCGAGCGCGAGCGCGGATCGCTGGAGCCGCTGCTGATGAACCCGGCGCGGCGCGGCGCCATCGTGCTGGGCAAGTGGGGCGCGGTCGCCAGCGTGGCGGTGCTGATCGCGATGCTGAGCTGCTTCAGCTTCATCCCGGCGCAGTGGCTGTTGCGCAGCGACACTTTGCAGGCAATGTTTCAGTACGGTGGGCGCGAGGCGCTGGCGTTTCTGGCGCTGCTGCTGCCGTTTGCCGCAGCGACGTCGGCGCTATTGATGGCGATCGCCATCGGTTGCAAAAGCTTCAAGGAGGCGCAGGCCAGCAGCACCGTGGTGCTGGCTGCGGTCTCGCTGCTGCCGCTGGTGTCGGTGTTCGATCAGCGCGGCGAATCACCATGGCACCTGTGGGTCCCGGCGCTGGCGCAGTCGACGCTGATGGCGCGGGTGCTCAAGGGCGAGGGCCTGAGCGCCGCCGACCTGGCCGTGCCGTGGGCGGTCTGCGCGGGTGTCACCGTGCTGGGTCTGATGTGGGTGGCGCGGCGGCTGAATGATGCGGCCGTACGCTGAGCCAGCCGTTGCCCGGGGGGCCTCCAACGCGGCATCGTCGCCACGGTCATCGCGTCGACATGGAAACTTGGTCGATGACACGGCATGATCCGGCGGATGTCGACGGCCTCCTACTCGATCCGCTGGTGTTGCAGCCGCTTTGACGCGCTCAGCGTGCGCGAACTGCAGTACATCTACATGGCTCGGCAGCAGGTGTTTTGCGTCGAGCAGCGTTGCGCCTACCTCGATGTCGATGGCCGCGATGAGGCTGCCCGGCACCTGGCCGCGTGGTCAGACGAGCAGCACATGCCACTCGCGTACGCCCGAATCCTGCCCCCCGGTGTCAAGTACGCCGAGCCTGCGATCGGCCGCGTGCTGACCTGGGGCGCGGGTCGCGGTGTTGGTCTGGGGCGGGCCTTGGTGCAACGGGCCATTGCGCAGGCCGAAGCCGAATTTCCGCGGCAGGGCATCCGGCTGTCAGCGCAAAGCCATCTGGCGGACTTCTATCGCTCGGAAGGGTTTCAGACCATCGGCGATGGCTACTTCGAAGACGCCATCCCGCACATTGAAATGTGCCGCGCGGGCTGATGGGTCATGCAGCCGGGCGCAACGCCGATCCCGACCACGCCGACGTCAAGCCGCCATCCGCGCCAACGCGCGCTCGACCTCGGTTTGCCACGGCAGCGCATGCACGATCTCGTTCAAGTGCAAAGTGGCTTGCAATGTGGTGATCGGCTCGCCGTGCGCGTCCAGCAGCATCAGGTTGGTCACCAGGCCCATCGGGTCGGCCATCGCGACCACGCCTTGATGCAGCTGCACCCAGTCCCAGGCCACGCCGGCGATTGTTTCGTCGTCGGTTCTTGCCCACAGGGTTTGTCCACAACAGGGCGAATCGGCCAAACCGGAATGGACGACACGGGTGTGCATGTGGGTTAAGCACAGATTCATCGTAGAGTCAGCCTGCCACAATAAGGCGGGCCATGCACGCACTGTCCACGGGGGAGTCATGGGATACCGCCTTTCACAGGGCAGTCACCGAACTGCCACCGACTTCAGTGTCTGCGGGTTTGTCGAGATTGCCACCTGTCAATGTTTGCAGGTGTGCCGCAGGGAGACAGCGAATGTCTGGCGTTCCTAAGTGATCGGTTTCTGATGCTTCAGGGTGGCTTTTCATCGGTGTTCGAGGCGCAAAGCCGCGACGATCTTCAGTCGGAGATCGTTAGTTTCGCCCGTGGCCTCGGGTTTGACACTGTCTCGGCCATCACCGTCATCGACCACCTGTTGGCCGATTCGGAGTTCATCACCATCGATAACGCCCCACCGGCGTTCAGCGCTGCGCTCGAGGAAGGGGCGAAATGTGCCAACGATCCGGTCATGCAGCATTGCAAGCGCAAGAGCGTGCCCATCATCTGGGATCAGACGACTTACATCTCGGCGGGCCAGTCAGACATGTGGGAGAAGCAGGCCCACTTCGGTTACCGCACTGGAATTTGCCTCGCGCTGCACCTGCCCGAAGGGCGGCATTTCGTGTTGGGCGTGGACCGCGATCGCCCTTTGCCCCATGCATCGCAGGAGCTCACTCGCATGGTCGCTGACCTGCAGCTATTTGCCGTGCTGGCTCAAGACGCGGCTACACGCGTTCTTCTACCGCCTGTTCCCGATGCCGGCGCGGTATCGTTGACGCCTCGCGAATTGGAGAGTTTGCGCTGGACCATGGAGGGCAAGACCGCGTGGGAAGTCGGCAGCATTCTTGGTATCAGCGAACGCACCGCCGTTCTTCACCTGACCAATGCAACGCACAAGCTGGATTGCGTCAACAAGCATCAGGCAGTGCTCAAGGCACTGCGCCTCAAGCTGATTTTTTGACGTTTATCGTGATTTCTTAATTGCCCGGCGGGCGGAGCACAAGCTGTAAGAGTTGACAGTTATGAAATGACGAGGGGGCTGCTTCAATACCTTCATGCACTTGGTGTGCATTTGATCCCATCCCTCTCAGGAGCTTCACATGCGGAAATTGCCCTTCAACGCGTCGGTGTTTCGCCAAACCCCAGTCGCCAAGACCGTTGACACCCAAAGCAAGGTGCATCGTGAGCTTGCCAATGGCCCTCGTGACCTCAAAGCAGACGAATTGCGTGAAGTTAGCGGTGGTGCCCCGGGCCGCCGGTGGTAATCGTGGTTCTTTTTTGGCGGTGAATCTCGTCGGTCGCCTTGCTGGCGACGACACTAGCGACGATGAGCGACTTGTTTCGCATTGAGGCGCTAGAGCACCACAAAAACACCTGGCTGGGCCGGATTCAACTGGTCCGGCCAGTTTCGTTTTCAGTGTTGACGGGGCTGGTGGCTGTCGCCTCGCTCGCCACGGGCTGGTTCCTGTTCCACGGCGAGTACACCCGCAAAGCCCATGTGATGGGCGTGTTGGTGCCCGACCAAGGTGTGCTGCGCCTGCCTTCGCCGCAGGTCGGTACCGTCGTCGAGCGGCGCGTGTCTGAAGGCCATTCGGTTCACGCCGGCGATATCTTGTTCGTTATCTCGGTAGATCGGTCTACGGCGTCGGGTGACGCGCAGGCCGCGGTGCAAGGCAGCATCGAGGCACGCTCCCGCAGCCTGCAAGAAGCCATCCGGCAAAATCAGCGCCTAGAACAAGAGCAGGTCGCTGCCCTGACGCAACAGATCGCCGACATGCGTCGCGAACTCAAGCAGATTGACGCCGAAGGCGAGCTGCAACAGGAGCGATTGGCGCTGGCCCAAAAGGCCTTGGTGCGATTGCAGGCGTTGCAGGCCGACAACTTCGTCTCTGGTGCCCACGTGCAGACCAAGTCGGAAGAGATCCTCGGCTTGCGTGCGCAGGCGCAGGCGCTGGTGCGCCAACGCCTCGCACAGCAGCGTGAAATCGGTGTGCTCGAAGCGCAGCGACAG
>JANPNF010000114.1:0-3303 GCA_031427315.1 Burkholderiales bacterium
CCCCCCATTCCTGGCAATATCGAATTAACCTTTGGTGCCGATAAGATCGTCAGCGGCGCCATCAACATCACCTCAAACGATCCAGAAACTCTTACGCTCACTGGCAGGCCAATATCTTCAACAACATATGACTACAATGCGGCGGCCAAGTTGTCGGACATTTCTGGATCGTGGTTATTAACGTCCCTGTATGAATTCTCTGCAGGCGTAGCATTGGAAATCAATGCGGATGGAAGTTATACCGGAGCAGACCAGGTCGGATGTACTTTCTCCGGCAATTTTGTACCACGTTCATCCGGTAAAAATGTATTTAATGTGACGGTGGTTGTCGGTGCAGCGCCATGCATTTTGCCAGGTGCCACCTATTCGGGAGTTGCGGTGCGTTCATTCTCCAGTTCAGGATCTCAGCAGCTTCAGGTCGCCGGAACTATCAAAGACCGTAGTACCGCCCTGGCATTGGCCGGGGTTCGGTCAGACTGAAATGACAAGACTTGCCATAGGATTATAAAAAGCCCGCTTCGGCGGGCTTTTTACTAAGCGACCGGACGGGGAAAATTTAATTGCGCAAGCCCAGCGCTTCAAGTGTTTTCGCCTTATCCAGCTGCTCGGCTACTTGTGCCGATGTGGACGACACCCGGTGCGCGATCACACCGAGCAACGGCGTGTAGAAGCGCTGTTGCAACGTGCGGCTCAGGGTGTCAATGTTGAGTCGGGCATGCGGCATGTTCGGCTGGATGCCGTTCGCCATCCATCCGGCTAGCCGCAGGCCGCGTGCGGCGATCGCTTCCGCGGTCAGCAGCGCGTGGTTGATGCACCCGAGCCGCAGACCGACGACCAGGATCACTGGCAGGTCCAGTGCCACGGCCAGATCGTCAGCACCCCAATCGGTACCGGAGGTGGAAGCCTCGCGATCGAACGCCGTGCGGTCGTCGCCGAACACTTCCGATTCGACCAACGGCACGCAAAAGCCGCCCACGCCTTCCACCACCAAAAGATCGCAGCGCGGCATCAGCCGGTGGGCGCCGGCGATCAGCAGCGCGGGCTCGATGCGTCCGCCTTCGAGCCGCGCGGCGAGGTGCGGCGCACAGGCTTCTTCCAGCAGGCACGGGCAGACCTCGCTGCGCGTCAGCGCGATGTTGCTCGCTGCATGCAGGGCCTCGACATCGTCGTTGTGCCAACGGCCACCGGGCCCGCTGGCGGCCGCCTGCCATACCGCACCAGCCGCCACCGGCTTGTAGCCCGCCACGCGCAAGCCCCGCTGCGCCAGCACGTGCAGCAGGCCGGCGGTGACCGTGGTCTTGCCGACCTCGGTGTCGGTGCCGGTGACGAAGCAGCCGCGCAGGGGCCGGCTGCAGTCGACGTCAGCGGCCTCCTGCGGCTGCGCCTCGGGCTCGCAGAGCACATCGGCCTCGCTCAGGTGCAGCACGTTTGGCGGGTAACCCGCGCCCAGCATCTTGGTCATCACATGCCCTTCCCGGCCGACTTCAGCGCCAACAACAGCCGCTCCACGTCGCCCAAATCATGCGCCGCGCTCAGCGTGATGCGCAGCCGCGCGCTGCCCGCAGGCACCGTCGGCGGCCGGATTGCCGGCACCCACAGGCCCTGCGATTCAAGTGCGGCCGAGATCGCCAGCGCGTCTTCGCTGCTGCCGACGATCAATGGCTGGATCGCGGTCTGCGATGCGGCCAGCTGCCAGCCGCGCGCACTGAGCACGTCGCCCAGCACCTCGGGTACGCCACGCCGGAACGTGGCGATGAGTTCCGCCAGATGATGCCTTCGCTGTTCGCCCTCGTTGCCTCGGATCAGCCGCAGGCTGGCACGCACCGCATGTGCCACCGCCGGCGGCTGCGCGGTGGTGTAGATGTAGGCGCGTGCGCTCTGCACCAGCCAGTCGATGACCGCGCGATGCGCCGCAACGAAAGCGCCCCCCACTCCTGCCGCCTTGCCGAGCGTGCCCATGCAGATCAGTCGCTCGCTGTGCAATCCAAAGTGCGACAGCACGCCGCGCCCCTGCGCACCCAGCACGCCGAAGCCGTGGGCATCATCGACGACGAGGTAGGCATCGTGCCGCTCGGCCAGCGCCAGCAGCTCGGGCAGGTGAGCCAGATCGCCGTCCATGCTGAAAACACCGTCGGTGACGATCAGTTTGCGCGGCGTGCTGCAGGCAGCGATCCGGCGTTCGAGGCCCGCCAGATCATTGTGCGGATAGGTGTAGACCGCCGCCTTCGCCAGCCGTGCGCCATCGATCAGCGAGGCGTGGTTCAACAGGTCGGCGTAGATCGTCGTCTGCGCGTCACCGAGGGCGGTCAGCAGCGCCAGGTTGGCCATGTAGCCAGTGCAAAACGTCAGCGCGCGCAGCTCGGGCCCCTGCGGCGACAGCATCTCGGCCAAGTCATCTTCCAGCAGCGCATGCGCGCGCGAGTGGCCGCTGATCAGGTGCGACGCGCCGCTGCCCGCACCGTACAGGCGTGCGCCCTCGGCCAGCGCTTCGATCAGCAGCGGGTGGTTGGCCAGGCCCAGGTAGTCGTTGCTGCAAAAGGCCAGCAACTCGCGCGGCGTGCCGTCGTGCGCGGTGACGGTCTGCAGCGGCGCGCAGGCGGTCTCGGCGATGCGGCGATGGCGGCGCAGCGACTGCGCCTCGCGCTCGGCCAGTTGCTGTTCGAGGTGCTTCAGCATCGTGGTGGTCGGGCAACGCGCAGCGCTCAAAGCACCGCGTTCAGGGTCGCCACCACGCGCTCGGCGAGGTAGGTGACATGCTCGTCGTTCAGCAGATACGGCGGCATCAGGTAGACGGTGCGACCGATCGGGCGGATCAGCAGGCCCTGCGTGCGGCCGGCGAGGTGGAACCGTTCGGCGAAGCGAACACCGGCGTGCGCTTCACGCACATCGAACGCCCAGATCATGCCGCGTTGGCGCACGTGCTCGATGCGCGCATCGCCATCGAGCCGTGCGGCGAGAGCCGCAGTCAGCAACTCGCCGGTCTCGCGGTTGCGCCGCAACACCGGCTCCTCGTCGAAGCGATCGAGCACCGCGAGCGCGGCGCGGCAGGCCAGCGGGTTGCCGGTGTAGGAATGCGAATGCAGGAAGCCACGCGCGGTGTCGTCGTCGAGGAAGGCCTCGTAGATCGCGTCGGTGGACAGCACCAGCGACAGCGGCAGGTAACCGCCGCTGATGCCTTTCGACAGGCACAGCAGGTCGGGCCAGACGGCGGGCTCGTTGTTCACAGCGGCTTGCTCGAAGGCAAAGAAGGTGCCGGTGCGCCCGCAGCCGACCGCGATCTCGTCGGCGATCAGGTGCACTTCG
>JANPNF010000115.1:0-27380 GCA_031427315.1 Burkholderiales bacterium
ACCCGCCCGCCGGGGCGGAACCCCGGCGCGGTGCCCCGCAACGGCGCACCGCCTGCAAGGCAGCAAACGCCTGAGATCAGCCTGCCAGGCTGATCTCAGCAAGATCGGAGCTGAAGCTCAAACTCTTTTGCGCACTTGCACATCAACGAACATGCCGAGGTAATCACCGGCAAACCCATTCCACGACCCCGACACCGGTGAGGCGCCGCTCGCATGCCGCGCCACGCCGACGCGGATCAGGTCGGTGCCGCCGATCAAATTGTTGGTGGGATCAAACGGCATCCAGCCTGCCCCGGGCAGATACACCTGCAGCCAGGCGTGCGTGGCGCCAGCGCCTTGCACCGCAGCGCCTTCACCGGCATCGAGCCACGGCGCGTACAGGTAGCCGCTGACGAAGCGTGCGGCATAGCCGAGCTGGCGAATCGCTTCGATCATCAGGGTGGCGAAATCGCGGCAAGTACCGCTCCCCCCGCGCAGCGTTTCGTAAGGCGACTGCACGCCCTCGTCGAATCGCGCGGCATATCGCATCGACGTGCGGATGAACTGGGTCATGTCGATCAGCAACTGCATCGACCCGGTCGGCCCGTCGGTGCGAATGAACTGCCGCGCCCAAGCCATCAGCTCGCCCGTCGGGTCGTCGTAATACGGATGAAGGTAAGCGGCCAGCGCAATCCGCTCTTCGTCGCTGTACTGAAACGGATAACTTTGTGCATCGGGGCTGACGGGCAAATCGAGCGCGCGAGTGCCGGTGTGTTCGACGGTGAACGACGACACCACGTTCAGCTCCAGCGCCGGGCTTTGCGGCTGCACCAGCGCAACCGAATTGGAGTAGACGTCCTGCACCATGCGGATGTCGATCGGTGCCGGCGTCACTTCCATGTGGGTGGCCAGCACCCGCAGATCGTGGCTGCCCCGAGGGCGAAACATCACACGGTGCTCGCCCATCTCGACCGGCCGCGCATACCGGTAGTGGGTGGTGTGGGTGATGTCGAAAACAATGGACAAATGAGACTCCCGGATGGTCCGGTGGTGAGCGAAGCCATCGGCGTGACACTGCGACGGTTCAGGGTGATGCCACCACTGCGGTCGAACTGCAATGGAGTGTCGATACGGCGGGCGGCATTGGCTGTCGGGGCGCCACGAACGGCTCTGTCGGGGTTGTCCTACGGTCAAGCGCCGTGCCGTTGGCGCTCGGCGAGTCAGCTCTTGTCGCAGTCCTAAAGCCAACCGGCGCCGCACTCGCCGACCCCCCCGCTGATGCAAACCTCATCGTGGAGACTTGACTGAAGTCGCCTCGGTTTGCCTGATCGAGAAACATGCACCGGCGAAGCACCCGCGGTCGCTGCGCTGCGTGTTGTCGGACTGTGCGGGTGCTGCCGCCTCAGCGGATCAGCCGACCGCAGTCAACCGCCGCGCGAGCTGGGCTGCGGTCGCCGCCTGCGCACGGCACGCCTGTTTCGCCCACGGCAAACGTTGGCTGCGCAGCGCCGTCGGACCGCAGTCGCGCTCAGCTGACAGGTGAAACGGCCTCGCTGTCGGCCTTCAGAACAGGCTGGCCGCGATGTTGATCGTGAACGCCAGGATCGCGGTATTGAAGGCGAACGACAACACCGACTGCAGCAGCACCAGCCGCCGCATCGCCTGCGTCGAGACGCTGACGTCGGCGGTTTGGGAGGCCACCGCGATGGTGAACGAAAAGTACAGGAAGTCACCGTAGTCGGGCTTGAAGCCGTCATCGGACTGCGGAAAATTCAACCCACTGCCGTGTGCGGTTCGGTAGTACTGGCTGGCGTAGGTCAACGCGAACATGGTCGGCACCAGCAGCCACGAACCGGCCACAGTGACCAACGCGAACAGCACGTGCGGCAGCGCATGCGGTGTGCCCGGCGCCTTGGCCGCCATCAGTTCAACGACGATGCCGATCAGGCTGACGAGCGCGGCGAGGACGACGATCCCCAGCACCGTCGCGGCCGCCTCGGCCTGCGCCACCGCGATCTGCCGCAGTCGGGCGTGATCGGCCCGCAACATCATGCCCGCGGCCAACACCAGGTACAACCACACTGCGACATTCCAGCCGAACAGGCAGCGCGTGACCGCGTGATGCACACCCGGCAGCACGGCGGCCGCCGCGATGCCGACCATCACCGAGGTCACCAACAGCGGACGCACGCGCAGATGAGAAATCAGACGGGCCATGCGACCTTCACAGTGGGGTTGAAACAAGCTGCTCGCATCACAGCGTCGCGAACATAGCGACCACGGTGAGGGCCATCACGAAGGTCGCACTCCAGCCCAGCCAGCACAAACGCTTGCCGATGACCAAGTCGCCCATCGTGGCATGTCGGGAGGCCAGCAACATCATCACCGCCATGATGGGCACCGCGATCACACCGTTCAACACAGCCGACCAGAACAACTCCTTCACCGGGTCGGTAGAGCTGAAACACAGGATCACCCCGCCCACCGTGGCCGCGGCAATCACGCCGTAGAAGCCGCGCCCCTCGCCACGGTCCAGGCGCAGGCTGAGGCTGCCGCGCCAGCCGGCGGTTTCGGCCACCGCGTAGGCGGCCGAGCCGGCCAGCACCGGCACGGCGAGCATCCCGGTGCCGATGATGCCCAGGCTGAACAGCACGAAGGTGAGGTCGCCAGCCAACGGGCGCAGCGCCTCGGCGGCCTGCGCCGAGGTCTGGATGTCAGTGATGCCGGCCGCATGCAGCGTGGCAGCGGTGCTCAGGATGATGAAGAAAGCGATCACGTTGGAGAACGTCATGCCGACAAGGGTGTCGGCTTTGATGCGCCGCATGTGGCGTCGCACATTGACGGCGGTGCGGGGTGCGTGGACATCGGCCTGGGTGTCCTCCATCTCCTGCGCCGCCTGCCAGAAGAACAGGTAGGGGCTGATGGTGGTGCCGAACACCGCGACCACCATCAACAGCACCGCGTGGCCGCCGGGAAGCTGGGGATGCACGATGCTTCGCGCCACTTGCCACCAGTCCAGGTGCAGCGAGAACACCACCGCCACATAGGCCAGCAGCGCGAGCGTCAGCCATTTCAGCCAGCGCACATAAATCTGATACGGCAGAAACACCTGCAACACCAGGCACAGCAGCCCAAAAGTGACGGCATAGATGTGCGCCGATCCGCCCACCAGCAAGCGCAAGGCTTCGGCCATCGCGGCGATGTCCGCAGCCAGGTTGAGGGTGTTGGCCAGCAGCAGCATGCCGACCACTGTCAGCAGCACCCAGCGTGGAAAGCTGTCCTTGATGTTGGCGGCAAGCCCGCGTCGGGTCACGTAGCCGATGCGAGCACCGACGATCTGGATCGCAACCATCAACGGCAGCGTGATCACCACCGTCCACAGCATCGAATAGCCGAATTGCGCGCCGGCCTGTGAATAGGTGGCGATGCCGCTCGGGTCGTCGTCGGCCGCACCGGTGATCAGGCCGGGCCCGAGGCGGCGCAGGCCCTTGGGGAGTTTGCGTTGAAAGATGAGGCGCTCCGGCAATGGCTTGTCAATCGCGATTAGCGCACAGCCAGATGAAGCCGGCCTTGGCCTGCCGAGCCCCGATCGGTCAACGCAGGGTCAGCCGCTCGCCATAGACCGGCGCTGCGGGCCAGTCACTCGCAACCAGCGGCGGGCCACTGCCCCGGCGCAGTCGGAGCGCAGCATTGATCCATCCAGCATGGCCGACGACGCAACGCGCCGGGGGTGTTGCAACCTGGGCCAGCCAGCCGGCGCAGCGGTCAAACAATTCAGAGACGGTCTCTCCGCCGTGCCCGCGGTCATGCGCCAAATCGTTGCACCAGGCGCTGATGGCGGGCTCACCGATCGCCTCCCAGCGCTGGCCGTCCCAGGCGCCGAAATCGATCTCGGTGAGCGCGGCATCGATGTGATGGAGCCAGCCCCAGCGCGCCAGCCAGCGGCCCACATCGGCACCGCGGCGCAATGGCGAGGTGTGCACCTCACGCGGCAAACCCTGTCGACGTGCGTGGTGGCGGATGCGGTGCGCGAGGCGCTTGGCTTTGCGCGGATCGACCGGCAGGTCGGTGCGGCCGATGCAACGGCCCGCGGCGGCCACCGGCCGTGGGTGGCGCCAGACGTGAATCACTGGCGCACTGACCGTCGTCCGGTCGTTAGGCACAAGGCTGGGCTCAAACGCCGTGCCACACGGCCGACCAGCTCAACAGCAGCAACAGTTCGGTGACTTGCTGCGTCGCGCCCAGCGTGTCGCCGGTGACCCCGCCGAGGCGCTGGTGGAACCATCGTGCACATCCGATCGCACCAAGCACAGCCAACAGCAGCCCGACAGCCACCGGGATTCGCCACAGCGTTTGGCTGAGTGCGAGCGCTCCCGCCACCACGACCACCCAGCCGCAAGACACGACGAGCCCGGCAGTCGAGATGCGTTGCGCCAGCGGCTTGGCCTTGGCGTGCGCAAGGTCGCCGGCATAGGGCAAGAAGCGAATCAGCGCTGTCGATGCGGCACGAGAAGCCGTGTGGCCCAGCAGCAGCGCGGCACAGCCCCACGCAACAGGCAGCGATGCCAGCGCCGCGGCCTTCAACGCCAGCATCATCACCAGGCCCATCGCGCCGTAGGCGCCGATGCGCGAATCCTTCATGATCTCCAGCGCGCGCTCACGGCTCACCGCGCCGCCCAGTCCATCGCAGGTGTCGGCCCAGCCGTCTTCGTGGAATCCGCCGGTGGCAAGCATCGTGGCCGCCATCGACAACAGCACCGCGACCGGCAGCGGCAATACCTGGCTCGCACCCCACAGAACCACTGCAGCGAGCGCCCCGACGACCACACCGATCAAGGCGAAATGACGCGCGCTCTGGTGCAGCCAGTCCGGCTCGAACCCGACCCAGCGCGGCACCGGCACGCGGGTGAAGAACTGCAGCGCGATGAAGGCCAGCCGCAACTCGTGCAGCAGCCGCAACGGCCACGAACGCGGCACCGCAGCCGCCTCGGGCGCCGTGGAGGAAGGCGTGGGCACTGTCACCGCGTCACGCCACCGGGGGCGCCTCGTCACGGCTCGCGACCCCAGCCGATGCGAAGCTCGCCATCTCGCACAGCAGCCGCGATGCACTCTCGATCAGCGGCCAGGCCAGTGCGGCGCCAGAGCCTTCGCCGAGGCGCAGTCCCAGATCGAGCAGTGGCTCGACGCCCAACGCGTGCAGCATCAAGGCGTGGCCGGCTTCGTCGGATCGGTGCGCGAACACACAGCCTTCGACGACGCTGCCGCCGTCGGCCTCAGCGAGCTGCTGCGCCACCAGCACCGCCGCGCCGGTGATGAAGCCGTCGACCACGACCACGCGGTGTTCTTCAACCGCCTGCAGCACCGCACCGACCAGCATCGCGATCTCGAAACCTCCGAACGTGGCGAGTGTCTGCAGCGGCGCCTCGACGCCTGGATGTGCGGCCAGCACGCCGACCAGCACCGACAGCTTGCGCGCCAGGCCAATGTCGTCGAGCCCGGTGCCGCGGCCGATGCAGCGCTCGATCGGCTCGCCGGTCAACCGCGCCAGCAAGAGTGCGGCGCTCGATGTGTTGCCGATGCCCATCTCGCCCAGCAGCAGCGCGTTGCCCGGCAGCTCGCGCACGACCTCGCGACCGGCGCGCACCGCCTGCTCGCACTGCGCCTCGGTCATGGCCGGTCCGGTGAGCGCATCGACCGTGCCGGGCGCGATCTTGCGGTTGAGCAAACCGGCGCGCGGGGCGAAGTCATGGCGCACCCCAGCGTCGACCACCGTCAGCGCCAAACCGTGCTGACGCGCCAGCACGCTGATGGCAGCGCCGCCGGCCAGAAAGTTCTCGACCATCTGCCAGGTCACGTCCGACGGATACGCCGACACGCCGTGCGCCGCAATGCCGTGGTCACCAGCGAAGACGACCATCTGCGGCTGCTTCAACACCGGCTGCTCGCTGCGCAGGATCAAACCGATCTGCAATGCCAGCGCTTCGATGCGGCCCAGCGCGCCGAGCGGCTTGGTCTTGTGATCGATGCGGTGTTGCAACCGGGCTCGCAAGGCAGCAGTGTCGACGTCGTTGCTGGCGAAGGAAGTGATGCTCATGGGTTTAGTAAAAACACAGTCACAGACAAGGTACCGCAGTCAGTCGCCCGCCGATCTGCTCGATCGACAGCGCGCCGCCGAACACCTGCACCAGCGCCGCTTGCACCTCGGCGGCATGGGCCGAGCCCTCGGCGCGCACCCGGCCCTGGTGCAGCACCACCAGGCGATCGGCCTGCAGCGACAGCGGCAGGTCGTGCAGCACGCTGACCACCGTCGTGCCCGCTGCGGCCAAGCGCTTCAGCAAACGCACCACGGCGACCTGGTGCGGTGGGTCGAGGTGGGTCGTCGGCTCATCGAGCAGCAGCACCGGCGCACCGACCGCCAGCGCGCGCGCCAGCAGCACCCGCTGCCGCTGGCCACCCGACAGCTCGTGCAGGTGCCGACACTGCCACTCGCTGCATTCGGTGGCCGCCATCGCGGCATCGACGGCCGCGTCATCGTGAGGGCCGGGTGCGGCGAACAGGCCCAGGTGCGGCAGCCGGCCGAGCAGCACCACGTCGCGCACCGTCAGCTCTCCACTGGCATCGCCCAGCTCATGTTGCGCCAGCCAGGCGATGCGCTGACCGCGCTCGCGTGCGCTGTGCTCTGAGAGCTGGCGCCCGTCCAAAATCACGTGTCCCGACTGCGGCTTCAGCAGCCCGGCCAGCACGCGCAACAAGGTCGACTTGCCACCGCCATTGGGCCCGACGATGGCAGTCCAGCCGGGATGCAATGCGAGCGACACGCCGCGCAGCACCGGCAGACCGCCGAGCAAGGCTTGCAGGCCTTCGGCGCGCAAGGCACAAACAGGCACGACGACGCTGTTCATCCGAGACGGCGGTGGCGCAGCAGCCACAACAAATAGCCGCCACCGAGCACCGCGGTGACCACACCGACCGGCAGCTCCTGCGGCGCGATCAGGCTGCGCGCCAGCACATCGGCCGCCAGCAGCAGCGTGCCGCCTGCTGCGGCGCTTGCGACCAGCGTGTAGCCGTTGGGCGCCGGGGCGCAGCGGCGCACCAGGTGCGGCGCCGCCAGTCCGACGAACGCCACCAGCCCGGCCTGTGACACCGCGATGCCGGTGGCCAGCGCCAACACCGCCACCAGCACCAGCCGCCAGCGCGCGAGCGCCAGGCCGAGGCTGCGCGCGCTGTCTTCGCCCAGCGTCAAGGCATCGAGCACGCGGGCCAACCGCCAGGCGATCGGCAGCGTCGCCAGCAGCCCGATGGTCAGCACGCCGACGCTGGCCCAGCCCAAAAATCCAGTGGTGCCCAACATGAACACCTGCTTGCCGCGCAAGGCCTCGGGCGCCACGGTCGAGACCAGATCGCCGAGCGCCGACAGCACCACGCCCACCACCACCCCAGCCAACAGCAGCCGTGGCGTCTGCTGGGCACCGCGGGCCAGCATCAGCGTCAGCCCGACCCCGGCGAAGGCGCCGATGAAGGCAGCACCGACCAGGCCCAGCCGGGCAAGCCCGTTGGCGGCGCTCATCACCGCCATCACACCACCCAGGGAGCCGGCTGCCAGCACCAGCACCACCGCCAGCGACGCACCGGCGGCTGAGCCCAGCAGGTACGGATCAGCCAGCGGGTTGCGGAACAAACCTTGCGCGATGGCCCCGGCCAGGCCCAATAGCGCGCCCACCATCCACGCGCCCAGCGTGCGCGGCGCGCGGATCTGGCCGAGGATCACACCGGCATCGGTGTCGCCGTGCCACGGCAGCGACCAGCCATCGCTGCCAGCCGCCAGCCCGGCCAGCACCAACACAATGCCCGCCCACAGCAAACCGAGCGCGAGACGCCGACGGCGGGCTGCGCCCAGGTCGGTGGCTGAGCGCTGGTCACTGACGGCGAGGGCCTTATCGATCATCTGTGGCTCGGACCTAAAGCAAGCAGGCAATCGGCCAGCAACTGCGCCGCTTCGCCAAGCCGAGGTCCGGGGCGCACCAACACTTCGTAGTGCTCGTTGCTGAAGCCGCAGACCCGGTGGTCGCGCAAAGCGCTGAGCTGCGCCCAGCCCGGCCGGCGCGGCATGTCGTCGATGCCTCGCTGCACCGCCATCACGATGTCGGGCTGGGTGCGCACGACGAACTCGGGGTTGAGTTGCGGAAACGGGCCGAGCGCGGCGGGCACCGCGTTGGCCAGGCCCAGCCGCGCCAGCGTCTCGCCGATGAACGAGCCCTCGCCCGCCGCATACGGCGTTGCGTCGACCTCGAAATAGACACGCTGTCCGCGCAGCGCCATGGGCACCCGCGCGGCGGCGTGTTCGACCTGCTGCCCGATCGCATTCCACAGCGGTTCTGCGGCACCGGGCGTGCCCAGCATCGCTGCCAACACCTTCAATGAGCGTTGCACATCGGCATGGGTTTTCGATTCGAGCAGCAGCACCTTCAGCCCGAGCGCTTCGAGCCGCTCGACCACGCGGGCCGATGGTGCGGCGAGCACCACGTCGGGCTTCAGCGCAACGATGCGCTCGAGGTTCGCGTCTTCGATGCCACCCAACTTGGGCAGGTTCGTGACGGTACGCGGCGAGTTGGAATAACGGTCGGTACCGACCAGCCTGTCGCAGCCACCGAGCGCGCACAGGCTTTCGGTCAGCGAGGGCAGCAGGCTGACGATGCGCTGCGGCGCGACAGCGAAGGTTTGGGTGCTGCCACGGTCGTCCTGAATGACGATCGGCAGCGCGGCGGCACCGGTCGCATGCGCCGCCAGAAAAGGCCACCCCGCCGCACACCACAAAATGGCGGCCAGCAGCCGGATCGGAACGTGGTGCAGCCTCACCGCGCCTCACGCTTCACCGGCACCTCGATACCGGCGACCATCAGTGTCACGCGGTTGCATCGCGCCGCAATCGCCTGGTGCAAGCGCCCCAGTTCATCGACGAAATGACGGGCTTCGCGCGACATTGGTGAGGTGCCCAAACCGATCTCGTTCGACACCAGCAGCACCGGTCAGCTGGCCTCGCTGACGGCATCGCACAGCGCCTCACGCAACCGTTCCCATTCGAAGTCGTCGAGGGCGTCGCCCTCCATCGGCATCAGCAGGTTGGTGAGCCACAGCGTCAGGCAGTCGATGACGACCAAGCAACCTGGCGCGCTGTGGCGAAAGATCGCCTGCGCCAGATCGATTGGCACCTCTTCGCAGTCGAGCTGAGGAATGCGTTCGGCGCGCTGCAACCGATGGTGCGTGATGCGCAAGCGCATCTCCTCGTCGCCCGCGCGGGCGGTGGCCAGCAGCACCGCCGAATGCGACGGCATCACCAGCCACGCCGCGGCGCGCTGCTCAGCGCAGCGTGACTTGCCGCTGCGCTGCCCGCCGAGGATCAATTCATGCACCGCTTGGGCTCCGTCGTGCGAGTGTCACGCCAGCTCGGCGCGACTACAAGCCAATGCCGCTGTAGCGCACACCCAGCCATGCCTGTCGGCCGGGTGAGCGGTAGTCGCGAGCCGGCTCGATATCGCGGTCAGCGACGTTGAGTACCTTTGCTTCGAGCTGCCAGTGCGACGTGAGTTTCCAGCGCGCCTGCAGATCCAGCGTTGAGTACCCACCAAGGCGCTTGCCGCCATCGGGACGGTCGCCCACGGTCAAGAGCGTGGCGCCCAACGTCCAGGCGTCGATCTGGTAGTCGGCCGCCAGCGTCTCCTGGTGCTTGGCACGGCGGTTCAAGCGGGCGTGGGTGGTCGCGTCCTTGGCACTCAACAGATCGACCGTGGCGCGCAGCCCAAGCGCACCGAAGCGGTGGCCGGCGCTAAGGGTCGCCCCTTGCAGCCGCGCCCGATCAACGTTGCGTGCGCAGCCGAAGTCATAGGACGGATCGGCCGGGCAGAAGTTGCGATCAGGCTCGTAGTTGATCAACTGGCGCACGCGGTTGCGGTACAGCGTCAACGACGCCTGGCTGTCGCCCCGTCGCCAGTTCAACCCGATCTCGGCACTGCGGCCCCGTTCCGGACGAATGTCGGGAACGCCGTAACCGGCATAAAACAAATCGTTGAAACTAGGCGCGCGGTAGGTGGTGCCATACAACGCACGTGCGGTGAGACCATGGCCGATCTCGTAGCCGTAGCCCAGCCGCCCGGTGGTGCTGTTGCCGTAGACCGAGTTGTCATCGTGTCGCACATCGGCCGACAGCAGGTGGGCGCCGAACTGCCCGGCGTAACCCAAGGCCAGCGAGCTGTTGTGGCGCTGCTTGTGGGCGTCGAACGCCGACGACTCGGCACGCTCCTCGAGCCGTTCTACCACCGCGACGAGCTGCTGCCGAGCCGCGAGCGTGAGCACGTTCTGCCACGTGTACTGGTTGCGGCGCGTCACGAAGCGCTCAGGGAAATTGGCGCCATCCACCGACTTGTCTTCATTCAGGGCGAGTTGCACCCGCGTGGTCCACAGTGGGTTGATTACGCCGTCGTAGCTGAATGAGGCGACCTGCGTGTTCAGGCGGGCGCGGAAGTTCGGCGATGGGTCTTGTGCAAAGCTCGGCGGTCCGCCGAACTCGGAGGCGTCGTACTGCGAGTTCAGCCGCGTGTCGATCACGCTGGCCGCCACCCGGTGGCCGGGTGCCAGGGTGTAACCCAGCCGGGCCTGGAAGGTCCGGCGGTTGTAGCCATCACGGTCTGGGTTGTAGTTGCCGAACTGGTCGCCCGGTCGCAAGGTCGACACACCATGGCTTTTTTCACCGCTGATCGACGCCGCATAGTCGAAGCCGCTGTGGGCACCGCTGATGCCGACATCGCCTTCGCGCGAGCCGTACTCGCCGAAGGCAGCGTGCCCGGACAGGCTCGCCGGGCCCTCGCCGCGCTTGGTGGTGATGAGCACCACGCCACCGAGGGCATCGGCGCCATACAGGCTGGAGCCGGGTCCGCGCAGCACCTCGATGCGCTCGATTTGCGCTAGGCTGATGGCCTCGAATTCCACCTGCGCCAAGGTGGCCGAACCGACCCGCACGCCGTCGACCAGCACCAGTGTGCTGCTGGTGCTGGCGCCACGCAGCAAGATGCCGGCGGCGTGGCCCGGCCCGCCGCTGCGGGAGAGTTGAACGCCGGCTTCGCGGCGCAGCAGGTCTTCCATCGAATCAGCGGTCGACTCACGGATGCGCTGTTCGTCGATCACGACCACGTCGGAGGTGACCTGGTCGAGCGGCAAGCGTTCGCGGCTGGCGATGACGGTCACCGGCGGCAGACGCGTCGGCGTCTGGGCCTGCGCGGCGGAGAGGGTTGCCACAGCGAGGGCTGCAGCCAGGGTTGAAAAAAAGACGTGCGAATAGCGGCTGAATACAGCCCGAGGCGCGCGCGGCGCCGTGCAGAAGGAAAACATGATGAAGAGTCCGACAAGATGCAAGCGACCTGCTTCCCCGCAGGCGCATGCGATGTAGGAACGACACGAGGTCGCACCCGCTTGTTGGCCGGTATCCGGGCTGATGGAACGACCTTCACGACCTTCCCAGAGATGGAACATCTCCAGTGGTGTGTATGAAAGCTGAAACCGCGGTCAAAACTGACCAGGATTTCGTCCACCGTACCGTTGCGGGGGCAGCGCAGTTTGAGCACCGTGCGGCGCTTCCTGCTTCCCGTTTAACTGCGCCGACAAGAACATCGGCGCGGGCACCAAACAGGAGATTATTGTATGCACCCGCCTACAATCAAATTCTTCCCGCTGCCTTGTGCCCGAACACGCGCCATGTCGAAACTCGAAGACCTCGCCGACCGGGTGGAGCGACTGCTGTTGCGTCGCCATGAGTTGCAACGCACCAACGTGTTGCTTGAGCAGCAACTCAGCAACATCACCGGAGAGCGCGACAACCTGCGCTCACGCCTGAATGCTGCGCGCACGCGCATCGACATGCTGCTCGATCGCTTGCCGGCCGATGCGGCCTCGGCGGAGGCGCCGTCTGCCCTTCTGCCCGCCACCAACAAGGCCGCGCCATGACCATGAAGCAGATCGAAGTCTCGATCCTCGGCCAGAGCTATGTACTGGGGTGCCCCGACGGCGGCGACGCGCTGCTGCATGCATCAGTGAAGGCGGTTGATCGCGAGATGACCGCGATCCGGAACGCCGGCAAAGTCAAAGCCCGTGAGCGCATTGCGGTGCTGGCCGCCTTGAACTTGGCCTACAAGCTGGAGCAGCGGCCGGCGACAGCGCCGCCGTCATCGACCGACGGGGCGCCAGCCGACATCGATGTGGATGCGCTGATCAAGCGCATCGACCAGGCTCTCGGCGAGCACGGGCAGCTGCTGTGACAGATTGGGCACACGAGGTCACCCCTTCGACATCATTGCCGGCCACGACGGGCGTAGACTGATCTTGTCCGTTGTGTTCGCGTGAGTTCTTAATTCCTTGAACCGATGCTCTCGCGAGCCCGGGCTGGGAACATAGCCGAGTGGGCGTGATCGTCTCGCGTCAGATGAACCCGAAGCACGGTTGACCCGGCCCACCTGAATCCCCTGGGTTCAGGAATGCGGCTCACGGCTCACAACGGACACCTCTTCGTGGCACTGCAGGCGCGGCTCGGTCGGCGCAGCCACCGCCTACAGAGCGCCTTCGAAGCGGATGCTGGCCAGCGTGACGTGGTTGCCACCGCGGCCCTGCGCGGCCCCCAGTGCGGTGTCTGCGGCCAGCAGCAACTCATCTTGTGTGTGTGCGGTGTGCGGGAAACTAGCCACACCCATCGACACTGTGAAACCGAAATCCTGCCCTCCGAGCACCACGATCTGGGTGGCGCACTGGCGCCGCAGGCCTTCCATCCGCGAATGCGCCGTCGCCAGGCCGACGCCCGACAACAGCACCGCGAAACGGTCGTCGCAGACGCGGCACGACGCATCCATCGCACGCGTGTTGTCACGCAACAGGCGCCCGAGCGCTTCGATCACCCGTTGGCGTGCCGAGGTGCCCAGCGCACGGGCGGTGGCGATCGGCGGGTCGATCGAAATCGAGACCATCGAAAACTCACGATGCTCGCGCAGTGACAGATCGACTTCGCGCCGCAACTGGTCGTCGAAGTGGGCGTTCAGAAACAGCCCGGTGTCCGCGTCCCGCAAGCTGGCGTCCTGCACTTCTCGGCGCATGGCTTCGGCGGCCTGCTGCTGCTGTTCGAGCTGTTGCAATGCAAGCGCGAGCTGAGCGTCGCGTTGCCGTTGCGCACTCACGTCCAGCCAGAGGGCGCACAGATACCGGGAACTGCTGCCCGGCTCGCCGCCGCTGCTGGCCAGCAACATGCGCGTCACTTGGAAGTCGCGGCGAACCTGATTACGCTCGATGCGGTGGTCGCTGCTGTGGGACATTGCCAGGGTGACGGTGGTGGCATCGGCGGCGCGCAGCGCTGCACCCACATCGGTGCCAAGCAGATCGGCATCGGTGTGCCCCACCATGCCGTCTGCAGCGCAGCCGAAAATCGCTGCCATCCGGGGCGACGCGTAGGCATAGCGGCCCGTGGCGATTTCCTTGATGGCCAGCCCCGTAGCCAGACCGTCCAGCCCTGTCGCGAGCACCTCAACCCATGCCGCAGGATCGAATTGCAGCGTCCGCGCAGCCTGCCGCAATGAGGTCGGCAAGGCAGTGCTCGGGTCGGCGGAAGGCGCCTCCTCCGGCTGGTTCATCAAGACCCTTTCATCAACGTCGATCGGGAGGGGTCAACTCACGAGCACAGTGCCGTGCCGCCGCATTCGTCTTGGATGAGCCTATCGCAATCGGCGGTGTTGATCACGCAAAATGCAGGTGATCGGGCATCGAAACCGCCGACACTCCCTTGTTCGAAGGGGTGAACGAGGGCCGCCCAGCTCCGGCAGGCGCAGCCCGTTCAGGGCGCTGGGGCCGCCGAGGCGGCTGCGGCAGGCGCAGGCGCAGCAGCACCGTCGGACGCACCAGGCTTCTGGAAGTTGGTGACGACCTTGCCCAAACCACCGTTGAGGGCGATCGCCACCATCTCGGTCGCGATGTCCTCGTCGATGTTGACCGCGTCGAAGGTCGCACTCCACTTCATCAGCGTCTTGCCGTCAGGTGCCGGACTGACCGAAATGGTCGCCACGTAGTTCTTGATCGGGAACGGGCTCTTCAGTGAGGTGTAGGTGTAGCTGGTGTCGGCAGCGCTGTACTTCAGCAGCTTTTCGACCAACTCGGAGCCGTCGGACAATTTCAGCGTGCGCACCGCCCCAGCCTTGTTGTCGGTGCCCTTCACCGTGCTGCTGCGCACCTGTGGATGCCACAGGTCAAAGGCGTTGAAGTCACCGACGTATTTCCAGACGGTGGCGGGCGAGCTGTCGACGGTTTCTTCACTGGAAAACGCCAAAGCGCCGACGGCGTGGCAGCTGCCAGCGGCCAGCATCAGACCGGCGGTGGCGAGATTGAGAACGATCTTGTTCATGCGGGGTGTCTCCTGGGAGCGAAAGGTGGTGGCTGGGTCGGACCGTGTCGCGCCTGGTTCTGACCTATTGCTTGGCGAAGTTATTCACCAGCTTGGCCAGTCCGCTGTCGCAAAGCGCCTCGACGGCTTGCGTGGAGTAATTGGTCTCTGCACCTTCAGGCGCATCGAAGGTCGACGTCCATTTGATCAATGTCTTGCCCTCGGGAGTGGCGTTCAGCGTGATGGTTCCGTTGTAGTTCACCACCGGCAGCGGGCCGCGAACGATGGTGTAGCTGTAGCTGGTCTTCGCGGCATCGTAGGCGGTCAGCTGTTCGATGATCGTCTTCTTGCTGTCAACCAGCGTCAGCAACCGGCGCGTGCCCACTTTGGTGCCTGCACCGTTGAGCTCGCTCTTGCTGACAGCAGGGTGCCACACGTCGAGCGCATTGAAGTTGCCGACCAGCTTCCAGACCGTGGCCGGGGTGCTGTCGATCGTAACTTCACGAGTCACCGACAAATTGCCGGCTGCGTGGCTGCTGCCGACCACCAGCAAGGCGCTGGCGACGGCGAATTTGAAAGCGTTCATCTGGGGAGGGTCTCCGTGACTGAGCGGTGAGTTTGCAATGGCGGTGGCGATCAGTACCACCGAATCCAGGACATGATTTTGAGATTTTCGCCGTGCCACTGCAATAAGCGAGAACGTGACATCGCGGGTGCAAACTTGACCTGTCCGCAGATTCTCGTCGCTCTGGGGCCTGCATCCTTACCGAACCAACAGCACGGGCCTGAAACTTGCCGCGTAAGGTTGAACCATGAGCATCGCCCCCTACATCAAGGAAATCGGCCGCGGCAAGAAAGGTGCACGGTCGCTGAGCAGCGAACAGGCCGAGGATCTGATGGGCCAGGTTCTCGATGGCCGTGTCAGCGATCTCGAAGTCGGCGCCTTCGCGATGGCGATGCGCATCAAGGGCGAGTCGACCGAGGAGTTGCTCGGTTTCCTGCGCGCGGTGCACCAGCGCTGCATTGCCCTCCATCCAGCCAGCCCGGCGGTGATCCTGCCGTCGTACAACGGCGCCCGCAAGCTGCCCAACTTGACTGCGCTGCTGGCCTTGTTGCTGGCGCAGGAAGGCACCCCAGTGCTGGTGCACGGACCGGCGAGCGATCCGGGGCGCGTCACCACCGCGTCGGTCTTCCACGACCTGGGCCTGCCGGTCGCGCGTCACGCCGAAGACGTGTTGCACGGCTGGGCGCGGCGTGAACCGGTGTTCATGCCGACCGCCACGCTGTGCCCGCCCTTGGCCCGGCTGCTCGATGTGCGATGGGTCGTCGGGCTGCGCAATCCCGGCCACACCGTGGCCAAACTGCTCGACCCAACGCTGGGAGCTCGGGCCTTGCGGGTCGTCAACCACACGCACCCGGAGTACGGCGCCGCGCTGACCACCTTTCTGCAGCGCTCGGGCGCCAGCGCGATGTTGTTGCGCGGCACCGAAGGCGAGCCGGTCGCTGACCCACGCCGCTCGCCACGACTCGATGTGTTTCTGCGCGGCGAGTTGCGTGCCGATCTGTCGGTGCCCGCGCAGGAGGGCGTGCTGACCGAGCTGCCGGTGTTGCCCCGCGGCATCGATGCCGCGACCACGGCCCTCTACATCCAGTCCGTGGTCAGCGGCGAGAAGCCGGCACCCGCGCCGCTCACGCAGCAGGTGGATGTGCTGCTGCGTGCAGTCCAGGCGCTGGCTGAAGCGTAGGCGCATGAGTTGAGTGCGTGAGGCGTTGAGCCGCTGCGTCACACCGCGTCGGCGTCGTCGAGCAAGCTGAGTTGCCTGGCGCTGCTGTTGCTGCTGTCGCCAGCAGGCGCTTTACGCGCACGGCGCGACGGGGTCTCGCGGCCCGGATGGCGGCTGCCGTGTTTGTCGTACACCGCCCTCGCCTCGCGCTGGGTGGCGACCTCTGCCTTGCGTTCGTGAATCCGCACTTTCGCCCGCTGGGTCGCTGTTAGCAGATCGACCACGGGGTCGGGGTAGCCCGCAGCGCGCAGTTGTGTGTCACCCAACAACCACGGCTCGTGCACCGCGTCGCCAGCCACACCACGCAATTCCGGCACCCAGCGGCGAATGAACACGCCTTCGGGATCTTGATCACGGCTTTGCTTGACCGGGTTGTACATGCGGATGGTGTTGATGCCGGTCACGCCGCTTTGCATCTGTGCCTGCGGGTAATGGATGCCGGGCTCGTAGTCGAGGAACTGGCGCGCCAGGAACAGCGCAGGCTCGCGCCAGTGCAGCCACAACTGGTAGCTGGCAAAACTCATCAGCATCGCCCGCATGCGGAAGTTGATCCATCCCGTTGCATGCAAGCTGCGCATGCACGCATCGACGAACGGGAAGCCGGTGCAGCCTGCGCACCAAGCGTCGAAGCGCCGCGCCTCGTCGGCTGTCAGCGCGCCTTCATTGCGCAGGCCATCGAAAGCGCGGTTGACGTTGCGGAACTCAATCGCGGGCTCGCTTTCCAGCTTCTGGATGAAATGGCAGTGCCAGTGCAGCCGGCTCTCGAAGCTGCGCAGCGAGGCCAGTGCGCCACTGGGTCGCTGGTCAGCCGGCAAGGCGAGCCCTTCGCTGCGCCGCCGCCACACCGCATGCACGACTTCGCGCACCGACAGCGTGCCCCAAGCCAGGTGCGCCGACAGGCGTGAGCAGGCGTCGGCGGCGGTCAACGGGCTGGACATCTCACTGCGGTAATGCTGCCCGCGCCAGGCCAGAAAGCTCTCCAGCAGCGCCTGCGCCTGGCTGCGGCCACCGTGTTGACGCAATGGCTTGTCGGCATCGCGGCAGGTGATCGCAGGCGCTGCTTTGTCGGTCGATGCCGGCGGCGCTACCAGCGTCATCACCTCAGGCGCTGCCAATGGAGTCGGCGCCATCCGCTGCGTCCACTGCTTCGACCAGAGATTGCGGTCGCGCAAACGCCTGACGACGCCGTTGCAGGGCAGCTCGTGCCAAGGCACGCCATGCGCTGCGCACCAGCGGGCGACCGCGCGATCGCGTTCGAAGCTCCAGTCGTTGCCGGTTTCCTCGTGACTCCACAGCACGAACGGGCCGTGCAGCGAGTGCAGACGCGCGAGCGCTTCGGTGGCGTCACCCTGAAAGCGGCACAACGCACCGCCGCGCTCGCTGAACCAAGTGCCGAGCTCATGCAGACATTCCCACGCGAAGGCCCGGTGCTGGGTCGCTGCGTCGGGTTGTGCCCAGGCGGCAGGCTCGTCGATCCACAGGGGCAGCACCGGCCCGGCCTGCGCGGCCTGCACCAGCGGCGCATGGTCAGTCCAGCGCAGATCCTTCTTGAACCACAGCACTTGCAACATCAGTCGCAGTGTAGGCAGCTCAGCGGCCTGTCGAGCTGGCAGTGGTTTCAGCGCCTCAAGCGTTGGCGAGCCGATTCATACAGGCACACCGCGGCTGCCGCGCCGACGTTGAGCGACTCCTCGCCACCGGGCTGCGGGATGCGCAGCGTCTGGTGGCAGTGCGACTGCACAGCCGCCGAAACCCCTTCGCCTTCGTGGCCCAGCACCCACGCACACGGCCACGGCAGGGCCACCTGATCGATGGTCTGCGAGGCGTGTGAGCTGGTCGCCAGCAGCGGCATCGCCAGCGCCCCCAGGGCCGCGGCCTCGACGCCTTCGACTAACGACAAGCCGAAATGCGCACCCATGCCAGCGCGCAGCACCTTGGGCGACCACAGGCCGGCTGTGCCCTTCAGCGCCACCACCTGCGTGAAGCCGAAGGCCGATGCGCTGCGCAGCACGGTGCCGACGTTGCCGGCATCCTGCAAGCGGTCGAGCACCACCGTGGGCGCATCGGGCAGCAGCGCGACGGCAGCGACCCACGGCACGACAAAGCCGATGGGTGCGGGCGATTCGAGGGTGCTGATGCCCGCCATCAACGCTTCTGGCAGCACCGACACACTGGCCGCGCGAAGCGCCAGATCGCGCAGCGGCAAGACCCAGGCCTCTTCGCTGATCAGCGCCTGCAAGGGCACACCACCGCGGTGCAGGAACGCGCGGCACAGATGATCACCCTCGATCCACAGTTCACCCTGCTTGCGGTAGGCCACCGGGTCGCGGCCCAGCTTGCGCAGTTGCACCAACAGCGGGTTGTCGCGCGACGAAATGGCCTTTACGTTCGGCGTCGTCATGCCAGCGCCACCAGTACCGCGCGCACCGGTGCGAACGAACGGCGGTGCACCACGCAGGCGCCGTGCTCACGCAGGGCCGCCAGGTGCGCGGCGGTCGGGTAACCCTTGTGGCCGTCGAATCCGTACTGCGGGTGAAGCTCGTGCAGCGCCAGGCACAGCCGGTCTCGGTGCACCTTGGCGAGGATCGACGCGGCGGAGATCGCTGGCACCTTGGCGTCGCCCTGAATGATCGCCACGGCAGGCATCGGCAACACCGGCAGCCGGTTGCCATCGACTTGCACCCGGTGCGGCCGCAGGCGCAGGCCATCCACCGCGCGGCGCATTGCCAGCAATGTCGCCTGCAGGATGTTCAGGCGGTCGATCTCCTCGACCGTGGCCTCGGCCATGCAGCAGCACAAGGCCTTCGCACGGATCTCGTCGAACAGGCGCTCGCGGGTGCGGGCCGTGAGTTTCTTCGAATCGTTCAAGCCACGGATCGGCTGCAGATCGTTGAGGATCACCGCAGCCGCCACCACCGGGCCGGCCAGTGGACCCCGCCCGGCCTCGTCGACGCCAGCCATCAGGCCGGGAGCGTCCCAGTGCAGATCGAGCTGCTCAGTGGGCAAGAATTTTCTCGATCGCATCGGTGGCCGCCTGCGCAGTGTTGCAGCGCAGCGTGTGGTGCAGAGCCTCGAAGCGTGCAGCCAGGGCCGCACAGGCCGCCGGATCATCGAGCCAAGCGAAAGCCGCATCGGCCAGATGCTCGGGCGTCGCCTCTGCTTGCAGGAATTCGGGCACAGCAAACTCGCCCAGCAAGATGTTCGGCAGCCCGACCCAGGGCTGGTAGTTTTTGCGCTTCATGATCTGCGCGCTCAGCCAATGCATCTTGTAGGCGATCACCATCGGCCGCTTGAGGAGCGCCGCTTCGAGCGTGGCGGTGCCGCTGGCGATCAGCGTCACATCGCAGGCCGCCAGCGCCTGGTGCGACTGACCATCGAGCAGTTCGACCGCGACACCCGGCGCGTGCTGGGACAACAGCGGCTCGATCAATGGGCGCAGGCCGGGCGCTGCCGGCAGCACAAAGCGCAGGTCGGGGCGGCGGCGCTGCATCAGCGCAGCGGCTTCGAGCAGCGTCGGTGCGATGTATTGGATTTCCGAACGGCGACTGCCCGGCAGCAACACGACAACGGTGTCAGCGTCGTTCAGATTCAGCGCATGGCGACTCGCCTGCCGAGGCACTTCGAGCGGAATCGAATCGGCAAGCGGGTGGCCGACATAGGTGGCCGCCACGCCGTGCTGCGCATACAGCGCCGGCTCGAACGGAAAGATGCACAGCACATGGTCGACCGCACGCTTGATTTTTTCGATGCGCTCGCCGCGCCAGGCCCAGATCGAGGGGCCGATGAAGTGAATGGTGCGGATACCGCTCGCCTTCAGGCGCACTTCCAGATCGAGGTTGAAGTCGGGCGCATCGACACCGATGAAAGCATCCGGCGGGGCCTGCAGCAGACGCTGCGCAAGCCGGTTGCGGATGCCCAGCAGTTCGGGGTAATGGCGCAGCACCTCGGCATAACCACGCACCGCGAGCTTGTCGCTGGGCCACCAGGCCTCGAAGCCCTGCGCAGACATCTTCGGCCCGCCGATCCCGCTGGCGGCGAGCGTCGGCCAGCGCTGCTTCAGGCCACCCAGCAGCAGCCCGGCCAGCAGATCCCCCGAGGCCTCGCCAGCCACCATCGCGAGGCGCGGCTCACCGGTGGGCATGGCGGGCGCTGCCGGGCCGCTCCCAAGGCGGCCGACGCCCCCTCGGGGGGCAGGAGCGCAGCGACGTGGGGGCGGTCATTCCTAGCGGACGATGCCGCGCTGCGAGGCAGCGAGAAAACCGTTCATCACTGCCACGTCGGCGGCCGCTTCCGGCGCGCTGGTGGCCAGCTCAGCGATCGCCTCGCGAGCCTGATCAAGCGTGTGGCCCTGGCGGTACAGCAGCCGGTGCATCTGCTTGATGGCGGCGATGCGCTCCGGCCCGAAGCCGCGGCGGCGCAGCCCTTCCGCATTGAAGCCGCGCACCGCGACCGGATTGCCGTCGACCATCATGAACGGCGGCACGTCTTGCGACACCGCGCTGGCGAAGCCAATCATCGCGTGCGGGCCGACCTTGACGAACTGGTGAATGCCGGTGAGCCCGCCCACAATAACCCAGTCGCCCAGATGCACATGGCCGGCCAGCGTCGCGTTGTTGGCGAGGATGGTCTGGCTGCCGACCTGACAGTCGTGCGCGATGTGCACATAGGCCATCACCCAGTTGTCGTCGCCGACACGCGTCACGCCGCCGTCTTGCGCGGTGCCGATGTTGAAGGTGCAAAACTCGCGGATCGTGTTGCGGTCGCCGACGTGCAGCTCGGTCGGTTCGTCGCGGTACTTCTTGTCCTGCGGCGCCGCGCCGATCGAGCAGAACTGAAATATCCGGTTGTCGCGGCCGATGGTCGTGCGGCCCTCGATCACACAGTGGGCACCGATCGTCGTACCTGCAGCAATCCGCACCTGCGAGCGCACGATGCTGTAAGGCCCGACGGCCACCGATGGATCCAGCTCGGCGCCCGGCTCGATGATCGCAGTGGGGTGGATCAAAGACATGGCCGACAGACGGTTGACACCCAGGACGAGCGCGCCGCGCCGTTCAGGCGATGTCTCGCACCGTGCACAGAAAGTCGGCCTCGACGGCCAGTTCGCCGTCAACGGTGGCGCGGGCCTTGAACTTGAAGACGCCCGACTTCATGCGGGCGAGTGTCACGTCAAGCAACAGTTGATCACCCGGCTCGACCGGGCGCTTAAAGCGCGCGCCGTCGATCCCGGCAAAGTAAAACAGCGAGTTTTCGTTGGTCTTCAGGTCGAGCGTCTCGAAGCCGAGAATGGCCGCCGCTTGCGCCAGCGCCTCGATCATCAACACGCCCGGCATCACCGGCCGCTTCGGGAAGTGACCACTGAAATAGTGTTCGTTGATGCTGACGTTTTTCAGCGCCTTGATGTTGACGCCCTTGTTGAGTTCGAGCACTCGGTCCACCAGCAGGATCGGATAACGATGCGGAATTCGCCGCATGATTTCGTTGATGTCCATCGTCATGGCGATTTGGTTTCGTTGTTTTTTTCGAGGGCCCGAATGCGGTCACGCAATCGATGCAACTGACGCAGTGTTGCCGCATTTTTCTCCCACGACGCATTGTCATCGATGGGAAAGAGGCCGGTGTACAGGCCCGGCTTGTGGATGGAGTGCGTAGCCACCGAGCGAGCGCCCAGATGCACGTGGTCGGCCAGCGTCACGTGGCCCACCACGCCCGCACCACCGGCCATCGTGCAATGGGCGCCGATGCGGGTGCTACCAGACACCGCGGCCGTGCCCGCCAGCGCGCTGTGCGCACCGATGTGCACGTTGTGAGCGATCTGCACCAGGTTGTCTAGCTTCACGCCGTCTTCGATCACGGTGTCGTCGAGCGCACCGCGATCAATGCAGGTGTTGGCGCCGATTTCGACGTCGTCGCCAATGCGCACACCACCCAGTTGTTCAATTTTTTCCCAGCGCCCATCGTGGGGTGCGAAACCGAACCCGTCGGCACCAATCACCACCCCGCTGTGCACGATGCTGCGCGCGCCGATGTGGCATTGAGCGCCGAGCACCACCTGTGCCGACAGCCGGGTCTGTGCACCCACCGAAGCACCCGCGCCGATGAAGCATTGCGCGCCGATCACCGCGCCCTCTCCGATCACTGCGCCGTCTTCAATCACCGCGAGCGCCCCGACCGAGGCATTGGGTGCCAGGCATGCGCCTGCATGAACCACCGCAAAGGGATGCACCTGTGGCGCCATCGCGCTTCGACCTTTTGCAACCCACAGCTGCGTCAGCTTCGCGAAGCACAGGTACGGGTCAGCCGCGATCAACGCCGCACCTCGCAACGCCGCAGCGTCACGGTAGAGCGGAGAAACGATCACGCAGCCGGCCTTGGAGGTGGCCAGCGCCGCCAGATAGCGAGGATTGGAAAGAAACGAGATTGCGCTGGCGTCGGACGTGTCCAGCGATGCGATGCGGCTGACAAGTTGCGATGGATCGCCGATCAGCTCGGCCCCCAGCTGGACCGCCAGCTCGCCTAGCGCAAACTGTGTGACAGGCTCACTTGGCACCCTGTGCATTCAGCGCCTTGACCACCTTGTCGGTGATGTCGATCTTCGGCCCAGCAAACACGGCTTCTTGCAGGATCAGGTCGTACTTCTCGGTCTCGTAGATTTGTTTGATGACCTTGTTGGCACGCTCGACGACCGCCGACAACTCTTCATTCTTGCGCTGCGTCAGGTCTTCCTGGAACTCGCGGCGCTTGCGCTGAAATTCACGGTCCTGATCGACCAGATCGCGCTGCCGCTTACCGCGCTCCGACTCGGCCAACGTGGGGCCTTCCTTGTCAAATTTTTCGCTAGCAGCCTTCAGCTTGCCAGCGATCTCGCCCATCTCCTTGTCCCGCTTGGCAAACTCGGCTTCGAGCTTGGCCTGGGCTGCCTTGGCAGGATTGGCTTCACGCAACACACGGTCGCTGTTCACGTAGCCGATTTTGATTTCCTGACTCTGGACGTGGCCCACAGCAAAGACCAGAACCAAAGCCGTCAATGCATTCAAAGATAACCTATTCATCAAAACGCAGTCCCGAGTTGAAATTGAAGACGTTGAATTCTATCCGTTGGCACCTTCTTGATCGGTGCGCCGTAGCTGATCTTGATGGGCCCCACCGGCGACACCCAACTGAAGCCGATACCGACCGATGCGCGCAGGCTGTCAAATGTCAACTTGTCCTCGACGGCCCACACGTTGCCGAAGTCGAGGTACGTGAACCAGCGCAAGGTGCGGTCGTTACCCGTACCCGGAATCGGCAAATACAACTCGGTGTTGACGTTGAGCCGCCGGTTGCCACCGAGATAGGCGCCGAGGTTGTCGACCTGCCCCAGAGAGCCTTGGTCGAAACCGCGCACCGTGCCCAGGCCGCCACCGAAAAAGTTCTTGAAGATCGGGTACGGTTTGTTGCCCAGGCCACTGCCGTAGCCGACTTCTGCATTGATGCCGAGTGTGACGCGGCGGATCGGAGTGAAGTACTGCTGGACCTGGACGTCGGTGCGAACGTAGCGCTGATCGGCCAGGAAACCGACGTCGACATTCACCCGCGCAAATCGCCCGGTGGTCGGCACCAGGGCGCTGTCGCGACCATCGCGCGACCAGCCGATGGTCAATGGCACAGCAGTGCTTTTCGAACCGAACTGTTCGCGGTAGCGGAAGTAGGTGTCGGGCAGGTTGTTGTTGCCACGGATCTCGGTTCGCTCAACGCCGATGCCGAAGAACACCGTGTCGTACTCACTGAAAGGCACGCCGAAACGAAGCGACGCGCCCGGGGTGATCAGCTTGTAGTTCTCGCCCTGGCTGTTGATCGGTTGTGCGGTCCGGTAAAACACATCGATCGCGCGCGAGATGCCGTCATCGGTGAAGTACGGATCGACGGTGTTCAGCGAGATGGTCTGCTGCGACTTGCTGGTGTTGAACTCGATGCCCAGGAAATTGCCGGTGCCGAAGACGATTTCCTGCTTGATCGAGGCCGTGAAAGAAACCTTTTCCGCACTGGAGAAACCGGCACCCAGCAGGATGTTGCCGGTCGGCTTTTCCTTGATCGACACGGTGAGGTCGACCTGGTCGGAGGTGCCGGGCACTTCGGTGTTGTCGACAGTGACATCGCTGAAGAAGCCAAGGCGGTCGACCCGGTCGCGCGACAGCTTGATCTTCGGGCCGTCGTACCACGAGGACTCGAACTGCCGGAACTCGCGGCGCACCACCTCGTCGCGAGTCTTGGTGTTGCCTGCCACATTGATGTGCCGCACGTAGACGCGCCGTTGGGTGTCGGCCTGCAACACGATCTCGACACGGCCATTAACGCGGTCGATCTCCGGGCGGGCATCGACGCGAGCAAAGGCGTAGCCGAAGGTGCCGAACTTGTCGGTGAAGGCCTTGGTGGTTGCGGCGACCTCCTCGGCACGGTAGATCTGCCCGGGCTTGATCGTGACGAGTTGCTTGAACTCCTCCTCTTTGGACAGGTACTGGCCCTGCAACTTGATCGCCGTGACGGTGTAGGGCTGCCCTTCCTTAATGTTGATGGTGATCGAGATGTCTTGCTTATCGGGCGAGATGGCGATCTGCGTCGACTCGACGTTGAACTCGAGGTACCCGCGGTTCAGGTACCAGGCCTTCAGCGTTTCCAGGTCGGCATTCAGCTTGGCGCGCGAGTAGCGATCCGACTTGGTGTAGAACGACAGCAGGCCGGTTTCATCCAGTTCGAACAGGCTCTTCAATTCCTTCTCGCTGTAATCGCGACTGCCGATGACGCGGATTTCCCGGATTCGCGCCACCGAGCCTTCAACCACGTTGAAAGTAACGTTGACGCGGTTGCGCTCCTGCGGCGTGACCTTGGTGGTGACTTCCACGCCATACAGGCTGCGGGTCAGGTACTGGCGCTTAAGCTCCTGCTCAGCGCGGTCCGCGAGCGCGTTGTCGAAAGGCTGGCCTTCACCGATGCCGAAGTCTTTCAGCGCCTTGATCAGCACGTCCTTCTCGAATTCTTTGGTGCCGACGAAATCGATGCTGCTGATGATCGAGCGCTCCTCGACCACGACCACCACCACCGATCCGGCAATCTGAATGCGTACATCCTTGAACAAGCCAGTGGCGAACAGGGCACGCAACGCTGCCACGCCTTTTTCGTCGTTGTAGTTGTCGCCGATTCGAAATGGCAGCGACGCGAAGACGGTGCCGGCATCGGTGCGTTGCAAGCCCTCGACGCGAATGTCACTCAGCTGGAACGGCTCAACCGCCCACGCTTGGGCGCCGAGCAGACCGACGGCGAAAGACACAGACACCAGGCAGGATCGAATCGACGTCACACAAGAAATGGTTCGCAAGATGGGTCGCATAAGGAAAATTAAGGCAGGCCCACGAGTCGGGCCACGTCGTTGAAGAGCGCGATGGACATCAACATCAGCATGATGGCCACCCCCCCGCGCTGCAGTCGTTCCAGCCACAACGCAGACACAGGGCGCCCGGTCATCGCTTCAAAAAGATGGTACATGAGGTGTCCACCATCGAGCATCGGCAGTGGCAGTAGATTCAACACGCCGAGGCTGATGCTGACCACGGCGAGAAAACCGAGGTAGTACGCCACACCGACACGCACCGACTGGCCAGCGTAATCGGCGATGGTGAGGGGACCGGTAAGGTTCTTCAGCGAGGCCTCGCCGATCACCATGCGGCCGAACATCTTCAGCGTCAGCGTCGACATCTCCACCGTGCGGCTCACCGCTTGCGACAGGCCGTCGAAGAGGCCGTGGCGCACCAAGACCATCGCCGGCGGCCCGCCGATGAAGGCCTCGATGCGGCCGACGCGACGCTCACCATCGGCCACGGCGACCGGCTCGACATCGAGCTGCAGCCGCTGCGCACCGCGCTCGACCACCCAGTGCTGCGGTGGGATGACGTTTGCCGAGCCGCTGGAGCGGATCAGGTCCCGCAGGCTCGCAGCGTCGTTGATCGGCATGCCGTCCACCGACAGCACCCGGTCACCCGCGCGCAGGCCGGCGGCCTCTGCCGCGCCCCCCGGCTTGATCTGGCCCATCACCGGCTCGGCATAGACACCGCCCAGCCCAATGCGCCGCACCAGCTGTGCATCGATGTCCCGGCTGCCCAGTTGATCGAGGTCGAGCACCACGTTGCGCTCGTGCTGGCCGTGGTCATCGGTGACCCGCAGGTGCAGCGCCTCGCCACGCAGCACCGCTTGCGTCAGGTGCCAGACCAGATCGGTCATCGACTGCACATCGTTCCAAGCCTCACCGTCGGCCGAACTGGCCTGCACCCAGTCACCCGCCCGCAGCCCGGCCCGCTCTGCCATGCTGGCTGCGACCGGCGAACCGAGCACGGCTTTCGGCTCGTCCATGCCGATCCAGTACGAACTGGCATAAAGCACCACCGCGAGCAGCAGGTTGGCGACCGGCCCCGCCGCGACGATGGCCGACCGTTTCCACAGCGACTGCCGGTTGAAGGCGCGGCCTTGTAGAGCCAGCTCTACCGGCGCCTCGCGCTCATCGAGCATGCGCACGTAGCCGCCCAGCGGCAGCATGGAGACAACGAATTCAGTGCTGTCGGGTGTGGCCTGACGCCGCCAGATTACCCGGCCGAAGCCGACCGAGAACCGCAGCACCTTGACGCCACAGGCGACGGCAACGCGGTAATGGCCGTACTCGTGCACGACGATGAGCACGCCGAGGGTGAACAGGAACGCGAGCACGGTGATCATCGGGCGATGCGCTCCACCCTCAGCACCGCGGCGCGGCGCACCCGTGCATCGAGCGCGATCAGACCGTCGATCGAGGCGCATTCATCGGGCTGTGGCAGCACCGACTCGAGGACGCCGACGTTCACGTGATGAATCTGGTCAAAGCCAATGGCGCCTGCCAGGAACGCTGCCACCGCCACTTCGTTGGCCGCATTCAACACCGCCGTGCTGCCTTCGGGCGCGCGCAGTGTTTCCCACGCCAACGGCAGGCCGGGATAGCGCTGCATGTCCGGCGGCTCGAAGCAAAGCGCCGCGAGCGACGGGAAGTCGAGCAGCCCGGCCCCCGATTCCATGCGCTCGGGAAACGACAAGCCGTAGGCAATCGGCACCCGCATGTCGGGCGTGCCGAGTTGCGCCAGCACCGAGTTGTCGCGGCACACCACCATCGAATGCACGATGCTTTGCGGGTGGATGACCACCTTGATCTGCTC
>JANPNF010000116.1:0-8923 GCA_031427315.1 Burkholderiales bacterium
GACTGCGACTTCATCACCCTCACCGGCACCGCAGGCACCGGCAAGACGCTGATGACCTTGGCCGCTGGCCTCTCCCAGGTGATGGACGACCGCCGCTACACCGAGATCATCGTCACCCGCGTGACGGTGCCGGTGGGCGAAGACATCGGCTTTTTGCCCGGCACCGAAGAAGAAAAAATGAGCCCGTGGATGGGCGCGCTCGACGACAACCTAGAGGTGCTGGCGAAGACCGATGGCGGCGCCGGTGAATGGGGCCGTGCGGCCACCAACGACCTGGTGCGCAGCAAGATCAAGATCAAGAGCCTGAACTTCATGCGCGGACGCACGTTCCTGAACAAGTTCGTGCTGATCGACGAGGCACAAAACCTGACGCCCAAGCAGATGAAGACGCTGATCACCCGCGCCGGCCCGGGCACCAAGATCGTCTGCCTGGGCAACCTGGCGCAGATCGACACGCCCTACCTGACCGAAGGCAGCTCGGGCCTGACCTACGCCGTCGATCGCTTCAAGGGCTGGCCGCACAGCGGCCATGTGACGCTGGCGCGCGGCGAGCGCTCGCGGTTGGCAGACTTCGCCAGCGAGGTGCTCTGAACGCACTCTGAGCACGCTGTGACCCCGCTTTAACTTGCCCACGCGGTCACAGCGCGGCGTCGTGCAAACGCCAGTAGCTGGCGAAGCGCGGCACGCCTGAAGGCGTCACACCGCGGTGGGTGTAGCTGATCCAGCTGCCCACTGGCGGCGGGGCACGGCGCTCGGCATCGGTGAAGCCGGTGCCGATGCGGAATTCGATGCCGCCAGCCGTGCGCACCCGCAAGGCGCCCATCAGATTCGCCAGGCGGCCATGCCCCGGCTCGTGGGCCAGCACCTGCGCTTCGGCGTCGTGCAACGGCTTGAGCTTCCACAGCGCGCTGCTGCGCCCCGGTGACCACAGCGCATCAGCGCGGTGCAGCACCAGGCCCTCGCCGCCGCCACGCACCACGCTGTCGAGCCGCTGCTGCAAGGCGGCGCGGTCAAGCATCTGGGTTTGTTCGACGGCCGCCCAGACCGTAGCCCGCGACGCCGCCGCCAGCGCAGCGATGCGTGTAGCGCGCGTTGCAAAGTCGCCCGACGCGCCGGGCATGTCGAACACCATCAGCCGCAGTGCCCGCCAGCTGACATCGTCCGGCACGGCCCGGCGCACTGTGCCGGACACGACATCGAAACGTTCGCGCCCGCCCCACAGTTCACCGTCCAGCGCGACCGGCGGCAAGGCCTCGGTGAACCAGGCCGGCGCGGGCACCGGTCGGCCGCTGCGAAAGCGCAACCGACTGCCTTCCCAGATCGCCCGCACGCCATCGAGCTTTTCGCTGACGAGGTAGCCGCTGGGGTCGATGTCCGGTCGCGCTTCGGACAGCCCTGCGACCGGGGGTGCGCCGGGCGTCGCGTCAGCGCGCGATTTGGCATTGGATCGTGCCGCGGGCCAGGCCACGGCCAGGGCGGCCAGCGCGCCGCGGCGCGTACTGGGAATGTCGAACAGGGTCATGGCATCGGCTCCATCGTTGCGGAGCCGCCAGTCTGTCCAGTGCACGGTGCTTCGCCCATCCCCCCGAGCGCGGACAGCCATTAGGGGGACGATGCCGGCGCAGCGGTGCAGCGGTGCGGCGCCCGGGCGCGGCCGGTCAGGACGCCAGCGTGTCCTTGATCTGCTGCAGCGAGGTCGGGTCGTCGATCGTCGTCAGATCGCCGGGGTCTCGCTGCTCGCACACCGCCTGAATCGCACGGCGCAACAGCTTGCCGGAGCGGGTTTTCGGCAGCGCACCGACGAAGCGCACGCGGGTCGGCCGGGCCAGCGCGCCGAGTTGGGTGTCGACCACCTTCATCACCTCGGCTTCCAGCGTGGCCGCATCGGCGGCGGTCGCGGCCTTGGCCGCATCCCTCAGCACCACGAACGCCATCGCCACCTGCCCCTTCAGCGCATCGGCGACACCGACCACCGCGACCTCGGCCACCGCCGCATGGCTGGAAATGCTCTCCTCGATCTCCCGCGTGCCCAGCCGGTGGCCCGCCACGTTGATTACGTCGTCGGTGCGGCCGAGGATGAAGTAATAGCCATCGGCGTCGCGCAGCCCCCAGTCGAAGGTGCTGTAGACCTGCTTGCCTGGTTCGCCGCTCCAGTAGGTCTTGACGAAGCGCTCGTCGTCACGCCAAAGGGTCTGCATGCAGCCCGGCGGCAGCGGCCCGTCGATGACCAGCACGCCCTTCTGGTTCGGCTCGGTCAGCTCCAGCCCGGTCAGCTCGTCCATCACCTTGACGCAGTAGCCGTACATCGCAAAGCCCGGGCTGCCCAGCTTGGCCGGTGCGGGTTCGACGCCGTGGGCGATGGTCAAGATCGGCCAGCCGGTTTCGGTCTGCCAGTAGTTGTCGATGACGGGCTTGCCCAGCGCCTGCGAAATCCACGCGGCGGTCGGTTCGTCGAGCGGCTCACCGGCTACGAACAGCGCGCGCAGCGACGACAGGTCGTACTGCGACAGGTATGTCGGGTCGGCTTTCTTCAGCACCCGGATCGCGGTGGGCGAGGTGAACATCACCGAGACGCGGTAAGTCTCGACAAGCTTCCACCAGATGCCGGCATCTGGCCGCGTCGGCAGGCCTTCGTAGAGGATTGTCGCCATGCCATTGATCAGCGGCGCGTAGACGATATAGCTGTGGCCAACGACCCAGCCGATGTCGCTGCCGCAGAAGAAGGTTTCGCCCGGGTGGCCGCAGTAGATGTGCTTCATGCTGGCGGCCATGGCCACCGCGTAGCCCCCGGTGTCGCGCTGCACGCCCTTGGGCTTGCCGGTGGTGCCGCTGGTGTACAGCGTGTAGCTGGGGTGCGTGGCCTCGACCCAGGTGCAGGGCACGACAGCATCGATGTGCTGCTCGCGCAGCGCTTCATAGGACACATCACGCCCAGCGACGAGTTCCATCGGACTCAGCCCGCGATCGACCAGCAGCACCTTGTGCGGTGGGTGCGCCGCCAGCCGGATCGCCTCGTCGAGCAGCGGCTTGTAGGGCAGCACCTTGCCTGAACGGCTGCCTGCATCGGCGCTGACGATGACGGTCGGCTGCGCATCGTCGATTCGGCTCGCCAGGCTGCCGCTCGCGAAGCCACCGAACACCACCGAGTGAATGGCACCGATGCGCACACACGCCAGCATCGCGAACACCGCCGGCGCCACCATCGGCATGTAGATCAGCACGCGGTCGCCCTGCTGCACGCTCAGCGACTGCAGGATCGCGGCCATCCGCTGCACTTCGGCATGCAGCTCGCGGTAGGAATAGATGTGCTCGGTGTTCGTTTCGGTAGAAACACAGATCAACGCCGCCTGATCGCCGCGCTCAGCCAGATTGCGGTCGACCGCGTTGTGGCACAGGTTGGTCAGCCCGCCGACGAACCAACGTGCGAAGGGTGGATGGCTGTGGTCACAGACCTGATCGAACGGCCGGTGCCAGTCGATCAACTTGGCCTGCTCGGCCCAGAAGCCGTCGCGATCGGTGAGCGAGCGCTGGTAGAAGTCGGCGTAGCGGGTCATGGGCGTGTCTCCAGGGGTTCGGGCCCGGCTCTGCGGCCGGGCTCACAGCGGTCGGTGTCAGGCGATGTTCACGACCAACCGGCCTCGCACCTTGCCGTCGATCAAGTCGGCCGCGCGCGCCACGCAATCGGCCAGCGTGATGTCCTCGGTCATCGTTTCCAGCAAGCTCAGGTCGATGTCGCGCGCCAGTCGGGCCCAGGCCTGCTGGCGCAGCGCCAGCGGCACCACGACGCTTTCAACGCCGGCCAGCGTCACGCCGCGCAGGATGAACGGCATCACCGTGGCCGGCAGGTCGGCACCCTGCGCCAGCCCGCAGGCGGCGACAACGCCGTTGTAGCGCGTCTGCGCCAGCACATTCGCGAGCGTGTGGCTGCCGACCGCATCGACCACCGCGGCCCAGCGCTCCTTCTGCAAAGGCTTGCCGGGCGACTACAGCTCGGCGCGGTCGATCACGGTGGCCGCGCCCAGCTTCTTCAGGTAGCCGGCTTCGGCCGCCTTGCCGGTGGCGGCCACCACGGTGTGGCCCGCCTTCGCCAGCAGCATCGTCGCGACACTGCCGACGCCGCCGGTGGCGCCGGTCACCAGCACCTCGCCATCGCCCGGCTTCGGGCCGTGGCGTTCGAGTGCCAGCGCGCACAGCATGGCGGTGTAGCCCGCCGTACCCAAGGCCATCGCCTGCCGGGGCGTGAAGGCGTCGGGCAGCCTGACCAGCCAGTCACCCTGCAACCGCGCCCGCTCGGCCAGGCAGCCCCAGCGGGTTTCGCCCAGCCCCCAGCCGTTGTGGATGAAGCGGTCGCCTGGTTTCCATTGCGGATGGCTGCTTTCCAGCACCGTGCCCGCGCCGTCGATGCCTGCGACCATCGGCCAGCTGCGCACCACCGGCCCGCGCTGGGTGATCGCCAGGCCGTCCTTGTAATTCCGCGTCGAGTGAGAGATGGCGGCCAGCACATCGCCCTCGGGCAATTGCGCCTCGTCGACCAGCTTCACCGAAGCGATGAATCCGGCGTCGGACTTCTCGAGCAGCAGCGCTTTGAACATGGGCATTCCTTGTGGTTTCTGGGCATCCCCCGAGGGGTGGCAAGCATCGCGCAGATGGCTGTCAGGCGTCTGACATGGCGCCCACTGCGCGACCGAATCGCATTTGACGCCCTTCAGGGCCTCGCCTATCCTGCGCCGCATGCCAAAAACGCCCCCCGCCTGCGCGCAACCCCCACACCGTGTGAGGGTTTGGTGCCGGCGCACGACGGCGATCGGTCTCGCTGCAGCAGCCGCCTGCTGGCTGCCACTGGCGACGGCGTCACCCACCACCACGCCCGATGAATCAACCTACAGCGCACCCAGCAGCCAACCTGATGTGGTGACGCGATTGCTGATCGAGCGCGGCCTGCTGAGTGCCGATGCGACCAGTGTGGTCACCGGCGTGAACAGCGCCGCGCCCTCGCTGGCGCAAACGGTGCGAGAGAAAGTGCGCGACGGCGCCTCCGACATGGTGCTGACCGCGATGAACTTCCTCGGCGTGCCGTACCGACGAGGCGGAACAACCGAGGCCACCGGCTTCGATTGCAGCGGTTTCACCCGCCACATCTTCGAGATGAGTTTGGGCCTGGTGCTGCCGCGCCGCGCCAACGAGCAGGCAAACGCCGCCGGGCTGACGACGGTCGGGCGTGACGAGCTGCGCCCCGGCGACCTGGTGTTCTTCAACACGATGCGCCACACCTTCTCGCATGTAGGCATCTACATTGGCGACGGCAAGTTCATTCATTCGCCCGCCACCGGCGGTGCGGTGCGTGTTGAGGACATGCGCTACGCCTACTGGCGCCAGCGCTTCGACGGCGCCCGACGCGCCGGGCCCGCGATCACGTTGGTGCCGAAGGCCGAGGTGCAGACCGCGGCCGGCGCTCGCTGAACCACCCTCGCCGCTGAACGCAAAGGCCGCCGCCCGCAGCCCTGCGTTCACAATTCAGCGATGGTTGAGAGAGTGATTCCGTTGGCCGACCAACGCTATGCATCGGCCGTGCCGATCATCCCGGGGAACCTCACCGCGCCAATCGGTTCGCTGCGTGACCAGCTCGCCCGCCCGCTGCGCGATCTGCGCATCTCGGTCACCGACCGCTGCAACTTCCGCTGCAGCTACTGCATGCCGAAAGCGGTATTCGACCCGCGCTACGAGTTCCTGCCGCAGGGCTCACTGCTGAGCTTCGAGGAGATCACCCGGCTGGCGCAGCTGTTCGTCGCCCATGGCGTGCACAAGATTCGGCTGACCGGCGGCGAGCCGCTGCTGCGCAAGGGGCTCGACCAGCTGGTGTGCCTGCTGAGCGAGCTGCGCACGCCTGAGGGCCAGGCGGTTGATCTGACGCTGACCACCAACGCCTCGCTGCTGGCCAAGAAAGCGCAGGCCCTGCGCGACGCGGGTTTGCAGCGCATCACCATCAGCCTCGATGCGCTCGACGACACGGTGTTCCGGCGCATGAATGACATGGACTTCCCCGTCACCGATGTGCTCAAAGGCATCGAGGCCGCCGAGCGCGCGGGCTTGGGGCCGATCAAGGTCAACATGGTGGTCAAGCGCGGCACCAATGACCACGAAATCCTGTCGATGGCGGCGCACTTTCGGCACACCAAGGTGGTGCTGCGCTTTATCGAATACATGGACGTCGGCGCCACCAACGGCTGGCGCATGGACGAGGTGCTGCCGTCGGCCGAGGTGATCGCGCGGATCGACGCGGTCTACCCTTTGAAAGAGCAACAGGCGAACGGTGCGGGCGAGACCGCGCAGCGCTGGCGATACCGAGACGGCAGCGGCGAGATCGGCGTGATATCGAGCGTCACGCAAGCCTTCTGCCGCGACTGCAACCGCGCGCGGCTGTCCACCGAAGGCAAGCTGTTCCTGTGCCTGTTCGCCACCCACGGTCACGACCTGCGCGCACTGCTGCGCGGTGGCGCGAGTGATCTGGAAATCGCTGCGGCGATCGGCTTGGTGTGGGAGCAACGCGCAGATCGGTATTCGGAGTTGCGGGCGGCGAGCGGTAAGGCTGCAAATGCGTTTGACGGCACGGAGCCGAAGCGCGTCGAGATGCATTACATCGGCGGATGATTGAACTGCCGTGAGCCCGAATTTTTCGATTCTTTGCCTGCTGGCTGACGAGGCGCGCGATCACGTCGGCGGCGTCACCCTTGCCGGGGCCGCTGGGTATCTCGCGCGGCGAAATCATGGAGGAGGCGAAGCCGGGGGACATTCGCGGAGGGATGTACCCAGCGTACCCGGCAACCACGCTCACATCAAACGCCCGCCTCAGTCGTCGTGGCTCGCGCCTCGCGCGATAGATCAGTTGAGATGATCTCCACCGAACACATCACCGGCCTGGTTCTGGCCGGCGGCCGGGGCAGCCGGATGGGTGGGGTCGACAAGGGCTTGCAGAAGCACCTCGGCATTCCGCTCGCGCGGCATGCCATGCACAGGCTGTTGCCACAGGTCGGCGCGGTGATGGTCAGTGCCAATCGCCACCTCGACATCTACGCGTCGTTCGGCGTGCCGGTGTGGCCCGATGCGGTTACCGACCACCCAGGACCGCTGGCCGGTTTTCTGGCCGGGCTGGAACATTGCGACTCGCCTTACCTTGTGACCGTGCCCTGCGACACGCCGAACTTTCCGACCGATCTGGTCGCGCGGTTGGCGGCTGAGCTGGTCGCGCAGGACGCGCAGATCGCGGTGGCCGCGACGCGCGATGGTGACGGCGCGCAGGCGCAGCCGGTGTTCTGCTTGATGGCAGCCGGCCTGAAGCACAGCCTGATCGAATTCATCGCCAGCGGGCAGCGCCAGGTCGAGCTCTGGACGTCGTTGCAGCGCTGCGCCACGGTGGTGTTCGATAACGGTGCCGCGTTCGCCAACGCCAACACTGCGGAAGAACTGCAGCGATTGCAGACACCCACGACCCCACCCTGCCGACCATGATTCCCCTTCATGCCGTCAGTGAAGCGGACCGCCGTGCGTGGCCGCCAGCACTGACTTGCGGGATCACGCTGATCGTGTATGTCGGCTACGCGAAGTTGCTGGGCGGCCTGGCGAAGTCGCCCTCGGCCGCATGGGGGTCGATCGGCGGCGTGGTGGTCGTGTGCGTGCTGGCGTCGAAGGTGAGCTGCCGCGACCTGCCTGATGCGCTTCGGGTTCTGCTGCGCGGACTGGTCGTCGCCTGCGGCCTCTACAACCTGCTGCTGTTCCCTGATTTCCCGGTCATCGCCTCGCGCCTCGGCGAGCAGGCCGAGGCGGGCATCCTGGCCGCGTGGTGTGCAGCGGCCGTGGCGGCGCTGCTGGCATGGAAGCGTCCAGCGTGGCTGCTGTTCTGCGCGTTCTATGCGTTCTGGATCAAGCACGTGGCCGGCTGGGCGACCGGCTTCCGCTACCACACGCTGCTCGATGTGCTGCCGCTGTACCAGATGCCTGCGTACCTGGCCATCGCGGTGGTGATCCACCGGCTGCTGGCGCACCGGCAGGCGGACACGCAGAAAACCTGGCGGGCTGTGCTGTGGGTCGCTGTTGCGATGCAGGCGGCGAACTACGTCGCAGCTGGGGTAGCGAAGGCGACACTCGACGGCTCGTTCCTCGAATGGCCGCTGCACAACGACACCACCAACATCCTGCTGGTCGCGCTGCACAACAAGCAGTTGCTGTGGGGCGATGCTTCAAGGCTGGCCGATGCGGTCGTCGCCGGGCTGTGGGCGGTGCAGCGTCCGCTTGCCATCGTGCTGCTTCTGGCCCAGCTCGGGATGCTCGCGGCGTTCACTCACAAGCGGTTGATGCTGGGGCTGTTCGTTGTCATCGACCTGCTGCACATCGGCATCTTCGCCGTGGTCGGCGCGAACTTCTGGAGCTGGTTCATGGTGAACCTCGCGATCATCGCGGCAGTGGCCCGGGTGCCTGCGGACGCGTTCAACTGGAAGTCGGGGCTCGTCGGCGCGACCTTGATTGCGATCGCTCCCGCGCTGATCAAGGTCATCCCGCTCGCCTGGTACGACACGCGGGCGGTCAACTCGCTGCACTTCGAGGTGGTCGACGACGCGGGCCGGACCACGCGCGTGCCGAACACCTTCTTCGGGTTCTATTCGTACCCGATCGCCCACATGAGTTTTGGCCTGCCGCCGGGCACCTACCTGCCGACATCGACCAACGGCGGCACATCGATGTCAGACATCAGGAAAGAGGCCCTGCAGTGCCGGTTCAGCAGCACCGAGTCGCCGATCATGAAGCGCTGGAACGCGGAGGCGATACAACGCTTCGCTCAGGCCTACCATCGTCACGCGGCCGACAAGGCGAATCCCGAAGGGCACTGGACGAACGCGCTTTACCCGCACCATTTCTGGTCAGCGCCATC
>JANPNF010000117.1:0-10664 GCA_031427315.1 Burkholderiales bacterium
GCGGCGCACCGACAGGAACTCTTCCTGCGCCGCGATCCAGTCGGGCACGTACAGCTCGGCCAGCGCCTGCCCCTGGGCCACGCGGTCCAGCGTGGCACGCACAAGCAGGCGCTCGACGTAGGCTGTCGCCCGCGCCTGCACGATGACTTGATCGCGTTCATTGAAGGCGATGCTGCCCACCGCCGACACCTGCGGCGACAACGTCCCTTCGGTGACCGCTGCCGTGCGCACACCCAGGTTCTGCTGGACACGCGGGCTGACGGTCACCTTGCTGCCCGCTTTGTCACTGTCACCGTCGCTGTCGGCGTAGACCGGCACCAGCATCATGTCCATGAACGGCGACTTTGCGGGCTTGTCGAACTTGTTCCCCGGCACCATGGGGTCGTGGTAGTACAAGACTCGTTTGCCGGTCAGTGGGTCGACATCGCCGGCCTTGATGCCCGAGGTGATGTGGCGACGCGTCGCATCTTCGCCCTGGGCAATGCTTTGCGGCACGGCCTCGGTGGCCGGGGCTGGGGTGGCAGCGCCAGCGCCCATGCCCATGCCCATGCCCATGCCGCGCTGCATGCCGAGCTGGTAGACGCCGTAACCGCCTGCGGCAACAAGCGCGACAGCGACCACGATGCTCGCGATGATTTTGGTTTTCATGTTCACTTCTCCGTGGCGTCAAAAGCGCGAGCGACCGAGCGGGTGGCCGAGCCGGTGGCCGGTCGAGCCATGGCAGTCGATTCGTGTTCGGGCGGAATGAGGTATTCGAGTTGCGCCCACAGCGCAGCTGCTTCCATCTCTAGGCGCAGCCGCTCCATGCGCGTGTCGATCTCCATGCGTCGCGCATCGAGCACCGAGATCAGCGCGCCGCTGCCACCGCGATAGGACGCCATCGCGGCTCGCGTGCGGTCGGCGGCGAGCACCAGCAGCTCGCTGTCGTAGTGCGCCAGACGGTCCCGATCGCTTCGCCACTGCTGCAGCCAGCCCAGCGTTTCAGCGAGGTGTTCCCGCGTGGCCTCCTCGCGCTGCGCGCGCATCTGCTCGACCACGGCGAGCTTGGCCGCCACGTCGCGGTCCTGCCGGTTCTTTTGATCGAACTGCAGCGGGATCGAGACGTTGAGCGACACCATGTTCGAGTAGGCCGGTCCGCGCTGGCTGACCATCAGCTCGACGCTCCAGTCCGCGCGCTTGTTGCGCTGCGCGATGTCGGCCTCGGCCCGCGCCATGTCCTCCTGCTTGACCATCAGCGCGATCTGCGGGTGGTGCGCCAGTTGCGTCTGCAGCGCTGCGACTTCGAGGCGGACCGTGGTCATGGAAGGGGGCGCGCCCAGCGCCTGATGGGCGTCTGCACCCACCCACCGAGCCAGCCTGGTCTTGGCCGTGGCAAGCAGCCGCTCAGTCTGGCGGAGGCGGTCATCGATCAGCGCGACAACCGAGCGCGCAGCGAACACATCTGCCTGCGAGCCGCGCCCGCCGCCGCCACCGCCACCGCCACCACCAGCACCACCACCACCACCACGGTACGCAGACTCCGCCGCTTCGATCTGCAGACCGGCCTCCGCGCGCTGGGTGCGCAGCACGTCCTGCATGCGCTCCTGGTAGTGGCGGTCGAGCCAGGCCCTGGCGGTGTCGCGGCGCAGGTCCGCGAGTGCCACGACGCGAGCGGCCTCGGCGGCTTCGGCCTCGCGGTCGAAGCGCGCCGAGCGGGCTGTGAGCTTGTCGCTGCGGGTGATCTCCTGCGCCACGCCGATCGAGCGCATCGTCATGAAGTCGCGCGTCAGGCTGAAGCGGTCGGGACCGTCGACGGGCAGGTTGTTGATGCCGGCCTTCAACGTCGGATCGGGCCGCTGACCGGCGGCGATCGCCATCTCGCGCGACGCCGACGCGGCAAAATCCTGCGCCACGAGCTGCCTCGACCGGTCCTGCGCAGCGCGCAGCGCCTGGTCCAGCGTCAAGGCTTGCTGGGCCTGGCTGTTGACGCTGGCGAAAGTGGCGCACAGGACGGCCAGGCGCGCCAGACACCCGTAGATGCGCGGCTGACGTGGCAGCCGTTTGGAAGAGACAGAAAACATGACTTCTCCAGACAAAGAAACGAGGACTTCTCGGACCTAGGATGGGCTCTGCCTGCTGTGACTGCGAACAGCCGAAAAACGCAGACGAGCGCAACGGAAGCGCTCAACGATCCAACGGGACGTCAGCGCAACGTCGTATGGAGATTCAGATTAGGAAACAGCAGTGCAGGATGGCGAGCGGCGGAGACGCCGCAGCCATTGCACTCGTTCCAGCAGCCGCAGGGCGCGGCGCAATGAAGGGCTCAGGGGCCAGTGGAGTGATGTAAAGCGCCGTCAACAGAGCCGTCGGTACATTCATCTTCGCCGCCCGATCGCTTTGCTGCCCTTGGTGGCAATGCTCGGCGCAGAGGTTGGCGAAATCGGAGTCGATTGAACCAGCCATCTCGGCGCAGGCGACGGCTTGATCAGCGGCAATATCCGCGATGCCTTGGCTCGTCTCATCGCCGGTCGATACTGGCAAAACACTCGGCATTTTCATCATGGCACCCGAATCAAGGCCGGGACAGGCGTAGGCCGACACCGCGATCTGCGCGAGCAGAACCACGCCGATCAGCGCTCGGCAAACGCTGCGCAAGAAGCAGCGAGTCACGCTTGACCCCCAGGAGCCCGAACACGGCCAGCTGGCACCTCTGTGAGGCCGAGGGCAAGGGGTCGTTCGGCAGAGGTCAGGCTAATGGACATGGGACACTTGGAAACGTAACTTTTTTGCTGAATTAAGTGTAGTCGTTCCGGCGCGAAATGCCTTACGGCCCCCCAAGCCGAATCCGTGCTCGAAGTGTCGGGCCAGCCATCAACGCGGCAGTTATTCGTCAATGGCACCGACCGCCAGAAGTCGCTGAGGGCAGCGTCTACAAGGGACTTGGACACTGATCCCCTCCGCGCTCTCCGGCCATTGCCAACGTTGGAAGGTCGAGCAGCGAACATCAATATCCGCAATGTGAGCGTGGAATGTCAAGCGTCTGATTAACCTTCCCATAGTTGGAAGCTTCAACATCCACAGGTCACCATCAGCGCTGCCTACAGCCAAGCCATGAAATCAACCCACATCTTGCCTCGCACGAACTTTGAGGCTGGTCGACGCCGCTGCCAAAACACGCAAGCCCAATGACCGCTCCCTTGACACACGAACTGGAGCTATCGACGCGAAGCTGTCGATGACCGTGAGGGTGTAGGCGTCGGTGATGCAGCGTGAAGCTGCCGGTCACCCCATGACCGTTTCGGAGAATCAGAGCCACAAGATCCGGTGCCGGCCAGCTGTCGGTCGTGTGGACCGGCAATCTATCCATAAGAGCCTGTGGCTGTTTTCTGGGCAATCGACCGATCCACATTGGAACTTGACTTTCGCCAAAACCGTCGCGCAAATCTGAGTTGGCGATCTCGAACTTGTCGCGCCCGCCGACCGACGGCAGCGGCAAGACCGCCGTCGAACGGCTGCGTCCAAAATTCAAGAGCTGGGACTGCTTACCCTAAACCGCCGCTCACCAAGCAGATCTTTACGCCTTGCAGCCATGAACCTGGGTCCATACGAAGAGGCCCGGTGCCCTTTCTCGCGTCTTCGGCACCTGTCACTGATAAAAGTGCGCCGAGTGCCTCTTTGGGCAGCCAGTCTTGGAGCGATCGGGGCAGCAGCATCTCCTGCTTCGGTTCGAAGTCTGGGTGTAAGCATGATGACCATGCCGTTCAAGATTCGAACTTCATGCCGGTTCTTCCGCACGTCCGGTTTCCTGCCGTGAATGCTTCTAGACCCGCGGTAACCCGGCTCCGTCTCCGGAGCTGGCTGCGGAACGCGGCGGGGGCTGACCGGCTTCGGTTGCAGCTTGTGGCAAGGCAAGCGTGGCCTTTGTGGTGGCATCAGTAGCCGCCTGACGGGCTTTTTCGTCGCGCGCTTCCTTGAACTCTTCGGCCCTCTCTTTGGCCGTCTCCGCAAGCACCTTACCTCCCTCGAGTGCCTTATTGGCCAACTGAACGCTGCTGTTGATCGCCATGCCCCCAAGACGCTTGGCGGACGAGCCTGCCGCGCCGAGTAACTGGTTCAGTCGCTCGCCGTCAGCGTCAGCGCTGAACGTGGCCAGTTCACCGACCTGCGTGTTGAGGTTGCTGCCGTCGAACTCGAGGTAGGGCGCCTGTTTGAAGCCCAATGTGGACGCATAGAGTACGTGTGGGATCGAGCTGCGGAGGGTGTTGTAGGCCTTCACGGCGCCGTTGTAGTGTTGGCGTGAGCGTTCCAGCGCCGTCTCGCATTCCTGGACGCTGGTGATCAGCCGCTGGTATTGCTCGTTGGCCTTGAGCTCAGGAAACTTCTGCGCCAAGCCCGACACCGATGACATCACCAGGCCAGCCTGCTGGTGAAGCTGCGTCAGTCCGGCGGCACTTGAGGTGTCGTCAGAAACCTTCAGCATGATCAGTTTTTCCGACTCTTGGTAACCCTGTACCACCTCTATAAGCTGCTTGAGCAGCGAAGCCTGCTTCTTTGCCGCCACCCCGATGTTCGACCACGCCTCGCGGATCTCCTCGGCGCGACCGCGCAGTGCGTTGTAGCCCGTCAGAGCAAAGTAGGCCAGCACGGCACCCCCGATGACGATCAGCCAGAAGACGAGCTTGATGAAATCCCACATAGTCAATTTTTCCGAGGTTGGTCTTGCGAAGGAAGCTAGGGTGTGAACGGGCTTGTGAATCAGCGAACCAGGGCAGGGCGCAACCAGTCTCGTGCGTCCCAGGCAAACCCGGCCTGCACGAGGCCGGCTGCGATGCGCAATTGACGCAAGGTGGGATCGTCGCCCTGGCTGTCGCGCTCGAGTTGCGCCTGCAGCGCAAGAAACTGCTCGACAGGCACGACCTGGAACTGGCCCTCGCGAGACTGGGCACCGTAGACCAGTTTCCAGCTTGCCCTCGCCCCCGCGATCAGGGGCTGGGCCGGCAGGCGCAATTCGCGGGCTGGGCCCTTGTGCTGGAACACCACCTTGCCGTCCACCGACAGCTCGAGGCTTTCCAGGGCGGCATCGGGCTGCAGGCCCAGAACGATCACCAAGTCTTGCTGCGGGCGGGCCATGACGCCGTTGGGCAACGCCGCCTGCAAGTAGTCGTCGCCAGCGCCGCGTGAGCTGCCAGTCTTCATGCGCTGGGCGCCTTCCAGCACCACCATGATCTGCTGCAGCATACCGGCAGGGGCATTGCCTGCTTCCTCGGCGGGGCCGGTCACCAGCGAGCCGCCACCCGGCTCCACGCGGCGCGGTGCCAAGGCCTGCCGGTCCTTGGCCAGCGTGTAGACAGTGACGGCGCCTGTCGACACGCGCAGCCGCCGACAGTCGATGGACGACAGCGTGTCGGGGAAGGGCGTGGTGATTTCGCCCGATCGGTTGGCTACTCGTGTGTCGGCAGAGTCACCGCGGTATAGGCAAGCTTGAGCCCAGGTGGCAAGCGGGGTGGCCGTAACGCACAGGCCGACGGCCAGCGACAAGCATCGGATCGGAGACAGCAGGATTCGGGACATCTGCACAACCATTCAGTGGTGGCCAGACAGGCCGAAGGCCAGTCCCGCCAAAATTAGCAGCGCCTGCAGTGGCCATGTGGAATGGAACTGCGTGTACGAGCGCCAGTTTTCAATGTCATGCTCTTCCTCGTCCTTCAACAAAAGTGTGTGCAGTAGCATACCTAGCACCATGGGGCCCGGGTTCAGCCAGACCGAATGCGCCATCAGCCAGCCAGCGGCCTTCATCAGCGCATAGCCGATGAGCGCGGCTGCCAGCCACGGCACCAGAGCCTTGACCGGCACACCCCAAGCGCGGACGACATCAGGCCAGCGCCAAAGGTTTGAGTCCAGTTCGCTGTGTCCGACCCAGGCCCACAACACCGAGAACCCAAGCCCCAGCAGCGTGCCCAGCAGCACGTCGGCCATCCAGGCCAGCGCGTGGTGGCCGTCGCGGCCGGGGTTGGCCAGCGCGCTGGCGTGGAGCAGCGCGCCGGGCACGGGTTCGGCCATGGCCGAGGTGATGAATCGATCCTGGCTGTCGTAGGCACCACCCAGGACAAGCTGGCCGCCCGCGCGCAGGCGTGAGGCGGTTTGGCCGGGAAGCCAGGCCAGGCTGCTGGCAGCCAATTGCTTGACGAGCGCGGGCGCCAGCGGTGCGCTCTGGTGGTGCTGATCGGTGCTGTCCAGCATGCCCCAGATCACCTCCAGGGTGGCGCCCTGGCGGGCCATACCGCACAGCGTGACGGGCCGTTCGACAGCATGGCTGCCAGCTTCGCCGTGGGCAGACACTGCGCCCAGGCGAGCCACCTGGGCCAACGACAACGGGTCTTGGTCGAGCCTGACCACGCTGCCAAAGTGGGAGCGCACCTGGGCCGAGCCGAACTGAATGCCGGCCTCGCAAAGCTTGCGCATCCACTCCACCGAGCGCTGGTCCAGCGCTGGTGTGCGGGCGATGGGCATAGGCAGGGTGATGTGTACGCCTGCCTTGTCGGCCTGCGGCTTGGCTGCGGCGGCCAGGAGCTGATCGAGGGCGCGCGGCATGGACTCGTCCGGGGCCGGTTCGAGCTGCAGGTCCACCAACAGCGAAGCGGGCCTTGCCGACAGCAACTCGCCAAGCAGCTCTGACAGTGCCGCGCGGTCCAGCGGTGAGCGCGCGCTAAAGCGTTCGGCATAGGCCTGGCCATTGATCAACACCAGTTGCGGCAGGCTGCCGGGCTGCAACGCGGTGCTCGGCGCCTCGGTGCCCACCACGCTGAGCATGACGGCATCCAGCCAGTCCATCCAGCGCACTTTTTCCAGCGCCAGCATTGCGCTGGCCATCAGCGCGGCCGCCAGCAGGTGGTGCAGAACTCGATAGCGCCATAGCCCATAGGCGTGGCCCTCGCGTGCAGGCGGCACGGCAGCGGCTTGGCCGGTCATCGTGCCGTCAGGAGCTGCACGTCTCCGATCAACGAACTGACCTCGTTGGGCTTCTGCAGGTTCTTGGTCTCGGCCATAACGGCGGCGCGCACGTTCTTGAACACCTGCTCGATGCTCTGATGGGGTACCGCCAGCTCCCTGGCCAAGTGGCGGGTGTACACGCTGTTCTTGCCGATGCCGTCGGGCGTGGTGTCACCAGGTTGCGTCGCAAAGGCAATCAGCCCACCCTGCGGCGGTGCCTTTATCGCAGCCAAGCCGCCGCCGACGCTGCGTGTGGTGGCTGGCAGCGGGTTGTTCCGGCAGGCGTCCAGCACCAGCAGCTTCACCCGCGGCGCTGCCACGTCCAACTGAGCCAAGATGTCGGCAAGCTGCACACCCCAGCCGTCGCGCACATCGTCCAGCGAACGGATCTTGCCGTTGTTTACCGGCAGCAGGTAGTTCTCGCCATCCGCTTGAATTGCATGGCCGGCGTAGAAGAAAAGTGCCACGTCGGCACCCTTGGCGCGCAGACCGAAGTCCCGCACAGCGCTGCCGAAACGGACGTTGTCGGCGTTCTCGACCACGGTTATGTCGAAGCCCAGTGCCTTGAGCCGGTCGCCGATCAGCCGCGCATCATTGACCGGATTGGCCAGGGCATTGCTCTGGTAGCGCGCATTGCCCACCACTAGGGCAACACGCTTACCGTTGGCGGGTATGGCCGCCACCTGGGCACGGGGTGTCTCGGCCAGTGGCACGAAGGCCGCCGGTGACTCGCGCAGCACTTTTTCGGTGACGCCCAGCCGACGGTCGATCTGCGAATCGGGGGCGTTAGCCAGCGACGACGCGCGGCGGTAGAGCTGATTGGCTGACAGCACATCTCCCCGCACTTCCATACAGAAGCCGACGTTGTAGGTTAAAGCTTTCGAGTCCTTTACGTCGTTGTACAGCTCGTCAAAACGCGGGCATGCCTCGTCCAGCCGCTTGGCTTCGGCAAAGCGGGCAGCCGCCTGGAAGGCGGGCAGCTTGTCGGCAGGCATTGCGGCGTCGGGACGCATCAAGTCCAGCGGCACCTGCACGTAGCTGGGGGCGACCAGGCCCATGACTCTGTCCGACAAACTTTGCAAAGCCCCGCTGGCCAGCGCCTGCGCGTCGGCAGGTGGCGTGCTGTGGTCGGCGCAGCGGTAGTACCGTGCGTCCCCGCCGACGCTGTCGCTGACCACAGAGCGCCCATCGGCGACTCGGATCACCCGCACCCGTGCGGCCGCCAAACCTTGCGTGGTGGTACAGCTAACCTTGCTGTTACGGCCCTGCCCGTTGGGGCAGGCCTGCAGCAGTTTCGTCTCTACCGCACAGGTGTAACGGTCTTCGGTGCTGTTGCTGGTTTTGACGTCGGTGCCCGCCTGTGTGACCACCACCACTGCCTCCAGGCCTTGGCTGGCCGCCAGTTGTACCAGCTGCGCTTCGATCGTATTGGGTGCCACGCGAGGCCCGAGCTTAACTTTGGCATAGAAAGGCTTTTCATCCACCCGCAGACGCGTCATGGAAGATTCCAGCGCTTGCGCGATGGTTTGCGATCGCTCGTTAGCGTCGGCGACGACGAGTACCGAATACAAAACCCCCGCCTCGGCATAGCGGGCCTGGATCTTGGCTGTCACTTTCGTTGCGATCGCGTCGGAAACTTGTCGTTGCAGGTCGCCACAGCCCGCCAAAAGCGCTACCAGGGAGGCCAGCAACGCGATCTGTCGGCCGCGCACCGGGACGAGGGAATGTCGTATTTGTTCTTTTGGGGACAACATTTCTCGTACAACTCGTTGCGATTTTGAAATGTACCGGATATGTCCGCCCGCCACCAGACCGCAAGAGGGGGTGGTAAACCCAGTTCGGGTCTGCGGCTTAACTCCGAAAAGGTGCTCAGAGTGCAGGGCTGTTTGCCTGGATGGGTCGATTGCCGGCCCACACGAGCGACCGCTGGCTGGTGCTCGATTATTGCGGCTCTAGCTCCCCGAAACTGCCGTGAGCTGGCCGGCCGCTTTAAGTCTTGAACCGACGCTCGGGCCGGCAGCACGAAAGGCCGTTCAATACTGATTGCAGTCAATCAGATCTCGCGCGCGAATGTTGGCAGCGGCAGAAAGCCGTTTTCAGGCACCACTGCGGTGGCCGACCTCTCCACACGTAAACCTGCCATTCATCCCCAACTCTGGGACCGATCGACGCCGCGGCCAAGACATGCAAGTCCAATGACCGCGCCCTTTACCCATGAACTGGCGCTCTCAACCCCTATGCATAGATGCCGACTATGCGTAATTCGATATGAAGATACCTCACCATTCCCGGCAAAAAACTATGCATAGTTTCTAGGCCTCAGCATGCACGCTGCAGCGAACGCTGGGATGGTTCGGTGAAGCGCGGTCGCGCCGGAACCGTCACCCACGACGACGAGCGGCATGGCACCACCACGTTGCTTGCGGCGCTCAACACACTGGATGGCAGCGCAATCTCGACGTGCCAGCCGCGCCAACGTCACGGAATATGGCTGAAGTTCCTGAAGCTCATCGACGGCCGCACGCCCAAGCATTTGAGCCTTCACCTGATCGCGGACAACTACGCCACGCACAGGCATCACGACGTGCGGAATTGGCTGGCTCGGCATCCGCGCTTCATCATGCATTCACCCCGACCGGCGCATCGTGGTCGAACATGGTCGAGCGGTTCTTCCGCGACATCACTGACAGGCGCACAGACGCACAGACGCCACAGCTTCACCAGCGTCGCAGAACTGGAACTCGCCATCGATCTGTACGCGGCACATCACAACATCGATCCCAAGCCATTCATCTGGACCGACAGCGCATCCGACATCTTGGCCAAGGTGACGCGGGTGAAAGCCTCGCTCCTCGCCTCTGCAGGATAAGTACACAACAGAGTGGCGCAGAGCACGAGCGCGGTTCTCAATCGGTGAACTCACCTGTCAGCCGTTCGTGCACCCGGGTCTCCCTTTGATACGCAGCATGCGCATCCGCGCAATATTTTCCGGGCGATGCGCGAGCGCACTTCTTGCCTCGGACAACTGGCGGATACGGTGTAAGAAAACATGCCGTCATAAGTGAACCGGCGCACAGACGGCTGACTCCGTGGTGCTTACATTGAGTTATGGAAACCGCGCATCTGCTTTGCCATGTACGCAAACCTCATTACCCCGAAAGAGGGCCCGCGTCCCATGCCGATGGATAGCCAGCAGGGTGATAGCTGGCCCGCGCCATTGAGCACCTGGTTGAACGACGCCGACACCAGCCAAGTTGCCGACGCCGCGGTGGCGCTGTGGCTGCAGATCGACCAAGCGTTGCATCCCATCTTCGGCCACGGTGGCGTGGCGGCGCTGTTCAACCGCAGCGTCAAAAACACGGCGGCCAAGTTTCCCTGGATCTGTCAGGACCCTCAGGACGCATTGGCCGTGGTGGATCCCTCGGTGCTGAAAGCCGCCTTGCTCCTGCAAACGGCAGCCGAGGCCACCGCCGGTGCCGATTCGCTGTTTCAATCGCTGCGCGCCTTGCTGACAAGTCTGGTCGGCAGTTCGCTCACGGACCAGCTACTGCGGTCCGTCTGGGCCCATTCACCCGGCGAAGCACGTGACCGACATCCACATTGAGCGCGCGCACTTGGTACAGGCTGATCGCCACATCGCGACCGGCAAGAAGCTCATCGCCCGCAGGGAGGCCCTGATCAACGAGCCTCATATC
>JANPNF010000118.1:0-2049 GCA_031427315.1 Burkholderiales bacterium
CATGGCACGGGTGAAAGAGATCACCGGCGGCCGCGGCGTGAAGGTGGTGTACGACTCGGTGGGGCTCGACACCTTCGAGAAGTCGCTCGACGTGTTGCAGCCCTTCGGCCTGCTGGCCAGCTTCGGGAATGCGTCGGGCAAGGCGCCGCCCGTGGAGCTGGGCGTGTTGGCGGCCAAGGGATCGTTGTACGTGACGCGACCGACGCTGTTCACCCACATCGCCACCCGCGAAGCAACGCAGGCGATGGCCGATGATCTGTTCGCGGTGGTGGCGAGTGGCGCGGTAAAGATTCCGGTGGAGCGGCGCTACGCACTGGCCGATGTGGCACAGGCCCACCGTGATCTGGAAGCGCGGCTCACCACAGGCTGCAGCATCTTGCTGCCTTGATTCAGCTCTTGCGCGATCAGCTGCGGCGCACGCGCCGCAGCTCGTCGACGATCAACAGCACCGCGCCGACGGTGATGGCGCTGTCGGCGATGTTGAAGCTGGGGAAGTAGCCACTCGGGAAGACCGGGGCCAGCCACGCCCAGTGAAACTGCAGGAAGTCGATCACATGGCCGTGCAGCAGCCGGTCGATCACATTGCCGAGTGCGCCGCCGAGGATCAGCGCCAGCGCCAGACTGAACAGCCGCTGCCCGCCGTGTTGCTTGAGCATCCACACGATGAACACCGTGGCCACCAGCCCCAGCCCGACGAAGAACCAGCGCTGCCAGCCCGAGGCCCCCGCCAGAAAGCTGAACGCCGCGCCCGCGTTGTGCACCCGCACCAGGTTGAAATAGGAGGTGACGGTGTGGCTGTCGCCGAGAGCGAAGCTACCAATGATCAGCGTCTTGGTGAGCTGATCGGCCACGATGATGAGCAGCGCGACGCCGAGCCAGGGGAGCAGGTTGGAATGGGAGGACGAGTTTCGAGAAGCCATGAGATGGGTACTGCCGGGAGTAGCCTGCTAGGAGGACGACATGGGGATCAACTCAACCACCGAGATCGACGGATCGGCGAATGCCGATTCGATCAAGGCTTGCTGCGCAAGCAGCGCGTCCAGCAGCAGTTTCACGCGGCAACGCGAACCCAGGCCGCATGTCGTTCGCGGTCGGCCGCATAGGCCAGCACGACGCGGATGTCTTCGGGTGTGAGCTCGGGGTAGTCGGTCACGATGTCCTGAGCCGATAGACCGGCCGCCAGCCAGTCGAGCACGTCTTGAACGGTGATGCGCAGGCCGCGGATGCAAGGCTTGCCGCCGCGCTTTCCGGATTCAAATGTGATGAGACCGTGGTGTGAATTCATCAGCGCCTCGTCGATTGGAGTTTGCAAGCGAGATTGTCCGTGGCTTGGTGACTGTTGACCAGCGATAAACCGACAGGCGATCAGGCCACCCGGCGGACTTCGCCAGCGCCGTAGAGGTTGCTGGTGCAGCGACCGCAGATTGTCGGGTGTGCAGCGTCGTGGCCTACGTCGTCGCGGTAGTGCCAGCAGCGGTCGCATTTCGGCGCACTTGACGGCGCCACGCTCACCGCCAGTTCGGCGCCTTCGCTGAGCTTCGCCTCTGAGGTGATCGTGACGAACTTCAGCCCGTCGCCCAGTGTTGCCAGCAGCGCGTGGTCATCGGCAGTCGCGGTGATCGAAATCACGGCCTGCAGCGACGAGCCGAGTTGACCGGCAGCACGCACGGCTTCGATCTGCTTGTTAGCGAATTCGCGGATTTCGCGGAGGCGCGACCACTTCGCCAGCAGCGCGTCATCGGCCCACGCTGTGGTATCGCTGTACGTCTCGATGAGGATCGAAGACGACGTGCCCGGCGCGAAGATCGGCCACGCTTCTTCCGCGGTGAAGCTGAGGAATGGCGCCATCCAGCGCAGCATCGCGTTGGTGATGTGCCAGAGCGCGGTCTGCGCGCTGCGGCGGGCGCGGCTGTTCGCTTTGGTCGTGTACAGCCGGTCCTTCAGCACGTCGAGGTAGAACGCGCCTAGGTCTTCGCTGCAATAGACCTGCAGTTTCGCGACCACCGGGTGGAATTCGTACACCTCGTAGTGCGCCAGCACCTCGGCCTG
>JANPNF010000119.1:0-19671 GCA_031427315.1 Burkholderiales bacterium
CTTCACCCGTTGCCGTTGCACGCCAGGAGAGATCATGCGTCACCAGTCAGTCATTGCATCCGTGTTCGCAGCCCTCGGCGCGTCGCTCCTTGCGCCGCTGGCCCTGGCGGCCCCGCTGGTGTTCGAATCCGCCGGCGCGAACCCGGCGGCGATCGCGCCAACCCGCGACGCCTTCCGCAGCGCCATCGGCGGTGGGACTGTCGCGGGGCCAGCCGGCTCTTTCGGCGGACTGCGGCGCGAGATCAACTGGGATGGCGTCCCTGACGGTTTCTCGGATCCGAGCTCGTTGCCGGCCAATTTCTTTAACGTCAATTCGCCGCGCGGTGTGGTGTTCACCACACCCGGCACCGGCTTCATGGTAAGCGCCAACGCGGGGGGCGTGACGCCCGTTCTGTTCGGCTTCGCCAACGACTTCCAAACTTTCAGCTCACAAAGGCTCTTCACCGCAGTCAATAGCAACATCACAGACGTCAACTTCTTCCTGCCGGGAACGGCGACCGAAGCGACGACGGGCGCCTTCGGCCTGATCTTCACCGACGTGGAGGTCGCCGGTGAGACGAAGGTGCAATTCTTCGATGCCAATGACAACCTGGTCTTCACCCGCGACGCCCTCGTCGCAGGCAACCAGGGCATGAGCTTCCTCGGCGTCGCTTTCGACGACACGGTGATCGGCAGGGTCCGCATCACGTCCGGCGCCAACACCATCGTTTCCAACGGCGTGTTGGGCAACCTGATCGACGACATCGTCGTGATGGATGACTTCCTGTACGCCGAGCCCAGCATCTCGGCCGTGCCGGAGCCGCAGACCTACGCGCTGATGGGCATCGGCCTGATGGCGCTGGCGCTGGCGCTGGTTGTTCGGCGTCGGGCTCTGCAGGCGAGCACGACACGACTCTGAATGCCGGGTTCAGACCGGCAGCGTACTCGGGCCGCCTGTCGGCATCGGTGCATCAAGCAGCAGTCGTTGCGTCGGCCATTTGCCGGATCAGGGAACCACCACCACCGCCGGGCGAACGCACTTCCTGTAGGGCTGATTGCCGACATTCGCTGCCCAGTCGCAGAACAGCAAGAGCCGAACTGCAGAAAAGGCGTTCAGCGCGAGAGCAAGCGGACCGCCGATTGATCGCGAACGGCCGGTATTGCTAGTCTTGAGTGGCAGCAGTGGGTCGGTAAGAGCCGTTCGATCTGACGTGCGATAGTGAATCATAAAGAGCGCCTATCTCGATGCCCCGTCACTAAGTACTACGGCAGCAAGTGCTCGCCGCTAAATAACTCTGCAGGCGTTTCTCGATCACGGATCAGCCACGCCTCGCCGCCCGACACCATCACCTCGGCGGCGCGGCCTCGGGTGTTGTAGTTGCTGGCCATGCTCATGCCGTAGGCGCCGGCTGATAGCAGCGCGAGGGGGTCGCCGGCCTGCACCGCCAGTGCGCGGTCGCGGCCCAGCCAGTCGCCCGACTCGCAGACCGGGCCGACCACGTCGTACGTCACCGGTGGCCCGTCGCGCAGGCGGCAGGGCACGATGCCCATCCAGGCTTCGTACATCGCGGGGCGCGCCATGTCGTTCATCGCAGCGTCGACGATGCAGAAGTGCTTGCCGTGGGCGTCGTGCGATGGCTTCAGGTACAGCACCTCGGTGACCAGCACGCCGGCGTTGCCCACCAGCGAGCGGCCGGGCTCGAACATCAGTTGGCGGTGCCCGTGCCCACGGGCATCGATGCGTTGCAGCAGAGTGCCGATCAGCTCGGCGGCCGACGGCGGTTGCTCGTCGGTATAGGTGATGCCGAGGCCGCCGCCAAGGTCGAGGTGGTGCAGTTTCACACCGGTGGCTTCGATCGCCTCGACCAGATCGAGCATGCGATCGAGCGCGTCGAGGTACGGGTCGATCTCGGTGATCTGCGAGCCGATGTGGCAGTCGATGCCGACGATCTCGATGCCGGGCAGCGCAGCGGCGCGTGCATACACCGTGACAGCCCGCTCGTGCGCGATGCCGAACTTGTTGCCCTTCAGCCCGGTCGAGATGTAGGGGTGTGTTTTCGGATCGACATCGGGGTTGACGCGCAGGCTGATCCGCGCGCTGCTGCCCGTCTGCACCGCGACCACCGACAGCGCTTCCAGCTCGGCTTCGCTTTCGACGTTGAAACACATCACGCCGACATCAAGTGCTTGCTGCATCTCGGCGCGGGTCTTTCCGACGCCGGAGAACACGACCTTCGATGGCGCAGCACCCGCGGCCAGCACGCGGGCCAACTCGCCGGCCGACACGATGTCGAAGCCGCAACCGGCGCGCGCAAAGGTCTGCAATACCGCCAGGTTCGAGTTCGCCTTCACCGCATAGCAGATCAGGTGATCGCGGCCTTCGAGTGCGCGCTGGTAGGCCGCGAGCGCCGCATGCATCGCGCCTTGCGAATAGGCATACAGCGGCGTGCCGAAGCGCGCGGCCAGGTCGGCCACAGCGAGGTCTTCGAGCATCAGCACGTCGCCGTGGTAGGCGAGGTGGGGCGAGCCGGGGAGGTTCTTCACAGCGCTCATCACCGCGTCAACGCGCCGGACTGCCCCACGGTCGCGCGGTCGAGGCGGCCGGGTCTGGTGGGATCGCAGACATTGAGCTCGGCGAGGCGGATGACATGGCGGACGGTGTGCCGGCCGGACGCGGGGTGGCTGTTGTGGCCGATGCGGGTGCGGTGGTCGGCGCTTTTACCTTGGCATTCAGCGTCAGCGGGCCTTTTTGTCCGCACGCCGTCAGCAGCAAACCCATGGTGATCAACGCGGCCATCGCGAAGGGCGTGTAACCCCTCAGGACTAAACTTTCTAATTGTTCCGACATCAACCGAATTCTACTGACCATGCCTGCCGCTGCCCCGCACACACCGCTGTCTGATGCCGAGTTTCGCGAGGTGGCCGGCGGTGTTTTGGCCGGCATCGAGGCGACGGTGGACCGCTGGCTGCAGAACGATGTGATCGACATCGATGCCAACCGCACCGGCGGCATGCTGGAGCTGAGCTTCCCCGACGGCGGCAAGATCGTCGTCAACACCCAGCCACCGTTGCAGGAGCTGTGGTTGGCCGCGCGCAGCGGTGGTTTTCATTTCAAGCACATCGACGGCGGCTGGCGCGACACGCGCAATGGCGGCGATTTTCATGCGGTGCTGTCGGCCTGCGCCAGCGAGCAAGGCGGCAAGCCGCTGACGTTCAGCGTGAAATCAGCGTGAGAACAGATCGAGGATGCCTTTGCGCTCTTCCGAGTCGGGCGCCTTCGGTGTGCTGTCGTCGAGGCCCAGGCTGCTGACACCGCCGCCCTGCACATATTCCTCGTAGTACCACTCACCGCCGATGTTGACGACGCCCTCCGGCGGCAAAGGCTCGCTTTCCGCGCGGCCTTTCAGCGCGACGCTCATGTAGTCGATCCAGATCGGCAGCGACAGGCCGCCACCGGTTTCGCGGTCGCCGAGCTTGCGCGGGTTGTCGTAGCCCATCCACACCACCGCCACCAGGTCGTGCTGATAGCCGCAGAACCAGGCGTCGTGTGAGTCGTTGGTGGTGCCGGTCTTGCCGTACACGTCGGTGCGCTTAAGCATGGCCTGCGCCCGTGCCGCGGTACCCGAGCGGGTAACTTCCTGCAGCAGGCTGTTCATCATGAAGGCGTTGCGCGCATTCAGCACGCGCATCGACTCGTCGAGCGCTGGCGGGGTGACCTTGTGCACGAGGTGCCCGCGGGCGTCGGTCACCTTGCTGATCAGATACGGATTGACCCGGTAGCCGCCTGTTGCGAACACGCCGTATGCACTGGCCATTTGCAGCGGCGTGACGGAGCCGGCGCCGAGTGCCATCGTCAGGTAGGCCGGGTGCTTGCCGGCCTCGAAGCCGAAGCGCGTCACCCACTCCTGCGCATACGGCGCACCGATGGCCTGCAGGATGCGAATCGACACCATGTTCTTCGACTTGGCCAGCGCACGCCGCATCGACATCGGGCCCTCGAAGGTGCCGTCGTAGTTCTTCGGTTCCCACGGCTGGCTGCCGGTGCTGTCGGCATCGAAGAACAGCGGCGCGTCGTTGATGACGGTGGCCGGTGAGAAGCGTTTTTCGAGCGCGGCCGAATAGATGAAGGGCTTGAAGCTGGAGCCCGGCTGGCGCCACGCCTGCGTTACATGGTTGAACTTGGATTTCGCCTGATCGAAGCCGCCGATCATCGCGACGATCGCGCCGGTGCGTGGATCGAGCGCGACAAAAGCGCCTTCGACTTCAGGCAACTGGGTCGCCGTCCAGACGCCTGTCGTGCCTTTGGTCAACCGGATCACGGCACCGCGGCGGATTTGTGTTTTCGGATTCGCCTTGTCGCCCAGGCCCGAGGTCACCGGCTTCAGGCCATCGCCGGTGACGGTGACGGTCTCACCGCTCTGCAGCGCCGCAACCAACTTCTTCGTGTTCACCTCCAACACCACGCTCGCCTTCAACTCGTCATTGTCTGGGTGGTCGCCCAGCGCCTCGGCGACGCGGGTGTCGATGTCGCGCGCGTCGTTGGGCAGGTCGATGTAGGCCTCTGGCCCACGGTACACCTGACGCCGCTCGTAGTCGAGGATGCCGCGCCGCAGCGCGCGGTAGGCCACCGACTGGTCGTTGGAGTTGATCGTCAGGGTGACGTTCAGGCCCACGGTGTAAGCATCGTTCCCGTATTGCGCGTAGACCAGCTGCCGGGCCGCTTCCGTGGCGTACTCGCCGTGCACCGGGGTTTCCGACGGCGCGCGGTAGATGAGTTTCTGCGCCTGCGCCGTGTCGTGCTGCTCAGCGGTGATGAAGCCGTTTTCGAGCATCCGGTCGATGATGTAGAGCTGGCGGATGGTCGCGCGCTTCGGGTTGCTGATCGGGTTGTAGGCCGAGGGCGCCTTCGGCAGGCCGGCCAGCATCGCCGCCTCGGCGATCGACAGTGAATTCAGCGGCTTGCCAAAATACACCTCGCTGGCTGACGCGAAGCCGTAGGCACGCTGGCCGAGGAAGATCTGGTTCATGTACAGCTCCAAGATCTGGTCCTTGCTGAGCAGGCTTTCGATCTTCAGCGCGAGGAGGATTTCGTAGATCTTGCGGGTGAAGGTTTTCTCGGTGGACAAATAGAAGTTGCGCGCCACCTGCATCGTGATCGTCGACGCGCCCTGGCTGCGCGACTCACCGAAGTTGGCCAACCCGGCGCGCAAAATGCCCAGGTAGTCGACGCCGCTGTGCTGATAGAAGCGGGCGTCCTCGATGGCCAGCACGGCGTCCTTCATCACCTTCGGGATTTGCGCTGCGGGAACGAAGTTGCGCCGCTCTTCACCGATCTCGCCCAGCAGCACACCGTCGGCCGAGTAAATGCGCATTGGCAGCTTCGGCCGGTAATCGGCCAGCCCGCCGATCTCGGGCAGGTTGGGGTAGGCCACCGCCAGCGCCAGTGCAATCAGCATCAGCGCCGCCAGCGTGCCGGCCGTGATCACCCCGAAGACGCCGGACACTGCCTTAACCAGGTTGCGGGCCCACGAACTCGGTCGGGGGCGGGGCGACGCAGCGGCGCTGCCGTCGCGCTTGGAATCGCTCATGGAGCTCCATTAATTTTGAAACTGATTATAGGAAGTAGGGGTCAGCGCCCCCCTTTCAAACCAGAACGGACACAGCGGGTTCCAAGAAACTCCTCATGAGATGTGCACAAGCACCGATAACCAGGCTTCTGCAGCGTCTGCAAGTCACAACGGAAGCTGTCGCTCAGACCGGTTTTCTGTGGGTGCACATAGGCTTTACTGCTAGCATTCAAGTAACTTCTTAACATTCCACCGCTGGTTTCGGCGTGTCGGAGGGCAAAGTCTGTGAGCTTTCTAGACACCCTGTTAGGCCGTAAATACCCCCCGATGATCGGGCTCGATATCAGTTCGTCCAGCGTCAAGCTCGTCGAACTGGGGCAAGACGACTCCGGTGCTTACATATTGGAGCGATTTGCCTCCGAGAGTTTCGAGAAAGGCTGGATCACCGACGGCCAGATCGAGAAATTCGATGAGGTCGCCGACGCGGTCCGTCGGGTGGTCAGCAAAAGCGGCAGCAAGACCAAGGACGTGGTGATGGCGATGCCGCAGTCGTCGGTCATCACCAAAAAAATCATGTTGCCCGCTGGACTGCGCGAAGAAGAACTCGAACTGCAGGTTGAATCCGAGGCAAATCAATACATCCCGTTTTCGCTGGATGAAGTCAGCCTCGATTTTTGCGTGGTCGGGCCCAGCCCGACCTCGGTCGGCGACATCGAAGTGCTGATCGCCGCATCGCGCAAAGACCGCGTGCAGGACCGGCAAGGTCTGGCCGAAGCCGCCGGGTTGCGCCCGGTGGTGCTCGACATCGAATCGCATGCCTCTCGCCTGGCGATGAGCCGGGTCGTCAGTGCACTGCCCAATGAAGGGCATGACGCGCTGATCGCGCTGTTTGAGATCGGCGCCGACACGACCAGCCTGAAAGTGCTGCGTGATGATGAGATGCTCTACGACCGCGATCAGGCCTTCGGTGGCTCGCAGCTGACGCAGCTGATTTCGCGCCAGTACGGTTTCTCCTTCGAGGAAGCAGAGCAGAAAAAACTCGCCTCCGAGTTGCCGGAAGACTACGACCAGCAGATCCTGGCGCCGTTCGTCGACAGCCTGTCGCAGGAAATCGGCCGCGCCTTGCAGTATTTCTTCACCAGCACACCGCACCATAAGGTGCACTACGTGATGCTGGCTGGCGGCACCGCGACCTTGCCGGGCCTGAAAGACAGGGTGACCGAATTGACCGGCTTCGCGTCGATGGTCGTAAACCCCTTCGACAACATGAAACTCGGCGGCGCGGTGCGTGAAAGCAAGCTGCGTCGAGAGGCGCCCTCCTACCTGACCGCCTGCGGCCTGGCGATGCGAAGGTTTGCGCAGTGATCTTGATCAACCTGCTCCCCCACCGGGAAGAAAAGCGCCGTCGCAAGAAAATCGCCTTCTTCGCAGGTGTGGGTGCTGCGACCGTCTTCGGTCTGCTTGCCGTCGGAGTTTGGTACGGCATCGTCGGGCAACTGACCTCGTCGCAACAGGAGCGCAACGCTTACCTGACGGCCGAGATCGGCAAGCTCGAAATCCAGATCAAAGACATCGCCGCGCTGAAAGCAGAGATCGAATCTCTTAAGGCGCGGCAGAAGGCGGTTGAAGATCTGCAGATCGACCGCAACGTGCCGGTGCACCTGCTCAATGAGCTGGTGCGGCAGACGCCGGAAGGCGTTTACCTGACCTCGGTCAGGCAAACCGGCCAGGTGCTCAACATCCTCGGCGTGGCCCAGACCAACGAGCGGGTGTCTGAGTTGTTGCGCAACACAGCCTACAACTCGGAATGGCTGGTTAAGCCGGAACTCGTCGAGATCAAGGTGTCTGGAGTTCAGGCCGCTAACCGCTCGCAAAAGCGCTTGTTCGACTTTTCGTTGCGGGTCAGCGTCAAGCGACCTCAAGAACAACCCGGCGCGGTGCCTGTGGCGCCTGCAGCCAAGAAGGGGTGACACCGATGGCCACCTCAGCACCTTCCGCCATCTCAGCCAACGGCACCGACATGAACATGGCGTTTGAAGACGCCGCGTCGCAGTTCAAGGGCCTCAACCTCAACCAGCCTGGCCAATGGCCGGTGCTGCCCAAGCTCGTCGCCTGGCTTTTTGTGGCTGCTGTGGTCGCCGTGCTCGGCTGGATCACACTGCTCTCCGATGCGCACAGCGAGCTCGACGCCGAAGTTGCGAAGGAGCCGGCCCTTAAGGACGACTACCGCAACAAGCTAGGCCAAGCGGTCAACCTCAGCGAATTGCGCAAGCAGAAACTGCAGGTCGAGGAGTACGTGACTCAGCTGGAGAAACAGCTGCCGGGCAAGGCCGAAATGGATGCGCTGTTGTCTGACATCAATCAAGCGGGTCTCGGCCGTGGCTTGCAGTTCGAGTTGTTCCGTCCGGGGCAGAGCGTGGTCAAGGACTACTACGCCGAACTGCCGATCGCTCTGCGGGTGTCGGGGCGCTACCACGACGTCGGCGCCTTCGCGGCCGACGTGTCGAACCTGTCGCGCATCGTCACGCTGCACGACATCTCGATCGAAGGCAACCGCAGCAGCGGCGATGTGCTGGTGATGGATGCCACCGCTCGCACCTACCGCTACCTCGACACCACAGAGCTCGACTCGATACGCAAAGCCAACGCGAAGAAGCCCGGAGGCAACCCATGAGCGACCTTCGCATCTGCCGTGTTGGTGCCGTCGTGGCCTGCTGCGCGGCGCTGCTGGCAGCTTGCAGCGGCGACCAGCAGGAGCTGACCCAGTGGATGGATCAGCAGCGCAAGGAAGTCAAACCGAACGTTCAGCCGATCTCGCCGCCAAAGAAGTTCGACCCGCAGCCCTACACCGCTGGCGAGGTGGTGGAGCCGTTCAGCACGCAAAAACTTGCGGTGGCCATCAAGCAGGAGTCGCAGCAGCCGAATTCACTGCTGCAGTCGGAGATCAACCGTCGTCCCGAACCACTGGAGGCGTATCCACTCGACAGCGTCACGATGGTGGGCAGCGTCACCCGCGGCAAGCAGCCGTTCGTGCTGTTGAGGGTCGACAAATTGTTGTACCAAGTCAAGCTGGGCGATTACCTCGGCCAGAACTACGGAAAGATCATCAAGATCACAGAAACCGATATGTCCCTCCGGGAGATCGTGCAGGACGCATCAGGTGAATGGATCGAACGAACCAGTTCGCTCCAACTCCAGGAGAACGCTCGATGAAGGCCATGCAGGACAAAATCAACATGGGTAGCGAATGGTGGGCGCGTCTGTGGACGCTGGCGTTATTGGGTGGCGCATCTTTTTCGGCATTGGCGCAAACCGCGATCCAGTCGATCAACAGCTCATTGCAGGCCGGCTCCGAAGTCATTCGGATCGAGTTGTCACAGCCGCTGACGGAGCTCCCCAAGGGCTTCATTGTGCAGACGCCGCCACGCATTGCCATCGATCTGCCGGGCGTCGGCAATGCGACGGGCAAGCCCGTGGTGGATGTCAATCAGGGCAATCTGCGTTCGGTCAACATCGCGCAATCGGAAGAGCGCACGCGCCTGGTGCTGAACCTGCGTCAGCCAGCCACTTACCGTGCAGAGCTGCAGGGCAAGGCATTGGTTATCGTGCTCGAATCGAGTGCCTCCCCCGAGGTGGCGAGCGCCACCGGCAGCGCCACCCAGCCGCCGGCCCGATTTGCCGAGTCGCAGAACCGCCAGCAGTCGCCGCTCAAGGACATCGACTTTCGGCGCGGTGCCGATGGCGCCGGGCGTGTCGTGGTCGATCTGGCGAACAACCAGGTGGGTGTCGACATCCGTCAGCAGGGCAAGGGCCTGGTCGTCGAGTTCTTGCAATCCAGCCTGCCTGATGCGCTGCGCCGCCGTCTGGACGTGACCGATTTCGGCACGCCGGTGCAAACCGTGTCAACGGTGCAAATCGGTGACCGGGTGCGCATGGTGATCGAGCCGCGTGGCGACTGGGAGCACAGCGCTTACCAGAGCGACAACCAGTTCGTGGTCGAAATTCGCCAGCAAAAAATCGATCCGAACAAGCTGACGCAGGGCCCTGGCTTTGCCGGCGAGAAGCTGTCGCTGAATTTCCAGAACATCGAAGTGCGGGCGCTGCTGCAGGTTATTGCCGACTTCACCAATTTCAACGTGGTGACAAGCGACACGGTAACGGGCAACGTGACCTTGCGCTTGAAAGACGTGCCCTGGGATCAGGCGCTCGACATCATTTTGCAGGCCAAGGGGCTCGGGCTGCGTAAATCAGGCAATGTGATCCTGATCGCACCGAAGGACGAACTGGCCGCCAAGGAAAAGGCGGACCTCGAGTCGAAACTGCAGATTGCCGCCCTGGAGCCGGTGCGCACGCAGGCTTTTCAGCTGAACTACACCAAGGCCGAGGAAATCTCGCGCGGCTTGAACGGGCAGAACTCTGGCCAGGGCGGCGGGGGCGGCGGAAGCGGCTCAACAGCGACGCGCATTCTGTCGCCGCGAGGCAGCGTGCTCTACGAGACGCGCACCAACCAGCTGTTCGTCAGCGACACCCCGTCGAAGCTGCAGGAAATCCAGGAACTGATCGCAAAAATCGACATCCCGGTGCGCCAGGTGTTGATCGAAGCGCGCATCGTCGAAGCCGATGATTCGTTCGGCCGTTCCCTCGGTGTGCGCCTGGGCGTCAACGATGCCCGCTTTGGCAACAACGCCGGCATCGGCCTCGGTGGCGGCCAGCGGATCGCGGTCGGCGGCAACCTGAATGTGGTCGGCAACCGCACAGGCCAAACTTCTACCGTTCCGCTGCTCAACGACACCAATTTCCTCAACCTGCCGGCCTCTGCTCAGGGCGGCTTCCTGCCTGCCAGCTTTGCCATCTCGCTGTTCGGCTCGGGCTTGAACCGGTTCCTGAACCTGGAGCTGTCGGCGCTCGAAGCCGATGGCCGTGGCAAGGTGGTGTCCAGCCCTCGCATCGTGACGGCCGACCAGATCAAGGCCGTGATTCAGCAGGGCACCAAGATTCCGTACCAGCGAGCCACCTCCAGCGGTGCCACGTCGATCGAGTTTGTCGATGCCACCTTGAAGCTGGATGTGACACCGCAGATCACGCCTGAGGGCAATGTGATTCTGAACGTCGTCATCAACAAGGACAGCGTGGGCGCCGTGACCAACAATGTGCCGTCGATCGACACCAAGTCGATTCAAACGCAGGTGCTGGTGGAAAACGGCGGCACGGTGGTGATCGGTGGCATCTTCGAGCAAAACGATCGGTCCGACGTGGTGCAGGTGCCTTTGCTGGGCGACATTCCGGTGCTCGGCAACCTGTTCAAGACCCGCACCAACTCGTCGAGAAAAACCGAATTGCTGATCTTCCTGACGCCCAAGGTCGTCAGCGAACGCACGGCCGCACGCTGAGCCGCTAGGCGTTAGTTTGCGCGCTGCACAGCCTGACGCCAGAGCGCGATGTTCGTCAGCCTGATCGGCATGCCCGGCGGCGGCAAGTCGACCGTCGGGCGCAATCTGGCGCGGCGATTGAACGTGCCCTTCAGTGACAGCGATGCCGTGATCGAGCGGCAGATCGGTTGCAGCATCCGCGACTACTTCGATGCCGAAGGCGAAGAGCGTTTTCGCGATGTCGAGCAGCAGGTGATTGCCGACCTGGTGCGCGCCGACCGCGGCGTGCTCGCCACTGGCGGCGGGGTGGTGCTGCGCGATGCCAATCGCCACGCATTGCACCGGCACACCACCGCCGTCTACCTGCGCTCGACCCCGGAAGAATTGTTTCGCCGTCTGCGGCACGACACTCACCGCCCTTTGCTGCAGGTTGCTGATCCGCTGGCGCGGCTGCGTGCGCTGTTCCAGGTGCGCGATCCGCTGTATCACAGCGTCGCGCATTTCGTCATTGAAACTGGGCGCCCTTCGGTGCACAACCTGGTCAACATGCTGCTGATGCAACTCGAACTGGCCGGGGTGCTGCCGATGGATCTGGTGCCGTCGCCGGTCGACGGGATCGAGCCGCTGCTGCAGTGACGTCTCGCGGTGGGTGGTCGCAGCGGCACGGCAAAATAGAGTGATGCCTTCTCCTTCGATTGCCTCACCGCCCGTTCCACCAACCACGCAGCTTCGCATCGACCTGGCCGACCGGAGTTACGACATCCTGATCGGCTGCGGCCTGCTCGATCACGGGGATGCCGTGGCCTGTGGCACTGCGTCATCCGAGGCGCTGATCGTCACCAACACCACCGTTGCGCCGTTGTATGCCGAGCGCCTGCAGCGCGTGCTCGCCGGGCACCATGCGCGGGTGCATGTGATCGCCTTGCCCGATGGCGAAGCCCACAAGGACTGGGACACGCTGAACCTGATTTTCGATCGGCTGCTCGGTGAGGCCTTCGACCGCAAGACGGTGTTGTATGCGCTAGGCGGCGGTGTGATCGGCGACATGACCGGCTTTGCCGCGGCTTGCTACATGCGTGGCGTGGCCTGTGTGCAGGTGCCGACCACACTGCTGGCGCAGGTCGATTCGTCGGTCGGCGGCAAAACCGCCATCAACCACACTGCGGGCAAAAACATGATCGGCGCGTTTCACCAGCCGCTGCGCGTGATCGCCGACCTCGACACGCTCGACACGCTGCCTGACCGCGAGATCTCGGCGGGCCTGGCCGAGGTCATCAAATACGGGCCGATTGCCGATGATGATTTTCTCGGCTGGATCGAGCAGCACATCGATGCCTTGCGGGCGCGCAACAAGTCCGCGCTGGCCTACGCCGTGCGACGTTCGTGCGAGATCAAGGCCTGGGTCGTCGGCCAGGACGAACGTGAAGCGGGCCTGCGCGCGATCCTCAACTTCGGCCACACCTTCGGCCACGCCATCGAGGCCGGGCTGGGCTTCGGCACCTGGTTGCACGGCGAGGCTGTGGGCTGCGGCATGGTGATGGCGGCCGACCTGTCGGCGCGCAGCGGCCTGATCGATGCGGCCTACGCGGCGCGCATAGCCAGGCTGATCGAGCGGGCTGGGCTGCCGATTCGCGGACCCCGCCTGGGTGCGGCCCGCTACCTCGAACTGATGCGCGTCGACAAAAAGTCGGAGTCGGGCCAAATCCGCTTTGTGCTGATCGACGCGCCAGGCAAGGCCAGCCTGCACCCCGCCGCCGACGCGCTGGTGGCCGAGGTGATCGAAGCGCATTCGGTGTGAACGCGCTCGTCCGCACAGAGCTCGCACCGTACGCCAGTGCACCTGAGTGCAGCCGAGGCTGCCGACACCGCGAGCCCGAAGTGCTGGGCCAAACGGTGTTCCTGCGCGACCGCGGCCGTGTCATCCACAGCACCGCGTTTCGGCGGCTGGCCTACAAGACCCAGGTGTTCCTCAACCACGAGGGCGACCTGTTCCGCACGCGCATCACCCACTCGCTGGAGGTCGCGCAACTGGCGCGGTCGATCGCCCGGTCACTGCGGTTGAACGAAGACCTGTGTGAAGTCATCTCGCTGGCGCACGATCTCGGCCACACGCCGTTCGGCCACGCGGGGCAGCATGCGCTCGACGACTGTGTGCGCGCGGCCGATCCGGGCAGCTTGGGCTTCGAGCACAACGCACAAAGCCTGCGCGTTGTCGATCATCTGGAGCCGCAAGGCCTGACCCACGACGGACTCAACCTCAGCTTCGAAGCCCGCGAAGGCATCCTGAAGCATTGCTCGCTTCGGCACGCGCAGGCGCTGGAATTGGCAGAGCCGGGTGGCGTGGGCCTGCGCTTTCTTCAGCGCACGCGCCCCAGCCTGGAGGCCCAGCTGTGCAACCTGGCCGATGAGCTGGCCTACAACGCGCACGACATCGATGACGGCGTGCGCGCCGGCCTGCTGGATCAGGCGCAGTTGCAGGAGCTGCCGTTTTTCGAGCACTTTCATCGCGAGGTTCTGACTGAACATCCCGCAGCTGATGGGCGCCGGCTGCTGTTCGAGGTGATTCGTCGAATGTTGGCGTGCCAGGTGCGCGACCTGATCGCCGAGTCCGGCGACCGCATTGCGCAACACGCGCCAGCCGATCCCGCTTCGGTGGCCCAGGCGCCCGCTTTGATTGCGTGCAGCGGTGAGGTGTCGGCGGCTTGTGCGCAGCTCAAGGCTTTCTTGCGCCTGCAGCTGTATCAGCACCCACGGGTGGTGGCCGCCAACGATGTCGTGCGGCAGGTCGTGCGCGATCTTTTCCACGCCTACCTCGATGCGCCCCATCAGATGCCGCCATCGCATGCGGTGCGCCAGCCGCTGCAGCTGGCGATCACCGACTACATCGCCGGCATGACCGACCGCTTCGCCTTGCGCGAGCATGCTCGGCTGTTCGGTGATCAGCTCACCAGCCAGCTGCCGCGCCAACTATTACCGTTCTGAGCGCCTCGCCGCTGCGCGGCCCGACCAACGGCCGTTCGCAGCAGACCGGCGGCTGCATGTTGCTCGCACGCGGCGCGGCGCTTCGCAACAATCGGTGCATGAATTTTGTTCATTCATTTGCATTGCGTTTGCGCACCTCCTCTGCAGGCGCGCAGCACGGCTTCACACTGGTGGAAATCCTGGTGGCGATCGTCGTGCTGTCGTTCGGCGTTTTGGGTGTGGTCGGCATGCAGGCGGCGGCGCTGCAATCGAACCGCGCTGCGCGCAACCAGTCGACCGCGGTGGCGCTCGGCCGCGAACTGGCCGACATCATGCGAGGCAACAAGGACGTGGCGCTGGCGACTTCGGCGACAAACAACCCCTACTTGGTCGCCAACTACCCGACCACTGCGGCCCCGACGATCACTGAAAACTGTTTCACCTCGACTGCGGGTTGCCCCACACCAAAAGCAGCGGCGCAATTCGACATGAACCAGTGGCTGGCGCGCGTCAGTGCGGCGCTGCCTCAGGCCCGTGTCGTCGTCTGCTTCGACGACTCGCCTTATGCATCGACCGGAGCGTTTGCTGGGCAGCCCCAGTGGGCCTGTAGCAGTGGGTCGAATCAAACGCTGGTGGTCAAGATCGGATGGACTCAGAAATCGTTGAACACGTCTTCGACTGGTGCTTCTCAGGCCGCCGCAACCGGCAGTCAGCCGAGCGTGATTCTTCCGTTGACCCCGGGCAGCCCAACATGACACTCGGCTTTGTTGCTTCAGCCCGTGTCCAACGACGGTCTCGTCAGGGCGGCCTAACACTTATCGAACTGCTGGTCGCGGTCACGCTCGGCTTGCTCGTCACACTGGCGGCGGTTGCGTCGCTGTTGATTGGTCGGCAAGGTTTCACCTCGGTGGATCAATCGTCGCAACTGCGTGAGAGTTCGCGCTTTGCCGCGAGCCTGATTCAACGCATCGTCATCCAGGCCGGCTACGAAGTGCACCGTGACGGGAGCATCGACAGCAGCTGGCGCTACTTCTGTTCGGGCACAGGCCTGCCCTGCGGTGACCTGAACGGCGACACGAACCCTGGGGTTGTTGGCTTCGATAACGCACTGGTCAGCGGATTGACACTGCCGACAGGGCTCGTCAACGGCAACCGCTCCACGGGCTGCGGCAGCGTCACCGACACCAGCTGCCTCAACGGCAGCGATATTCTTGCCGTCCGCTTTTGGGGCGACGGTCGCGCGGGTGCGGCTGTCGGCGATGGTTCGATGATCAATTGCTCCGGCACGAGTGAACCAGACGGCACCGTGCCGGCCTACAGCATTTTTCATGTGGCCCGCGGTGCCTCTGGCGAGCCGACGCTCGCATGCACCTACCGCGACTCGGCCAACAACTGGCAAACCGTGCCGCTGATGCAGGGCGTCGAAGGGTTTCAGGTGCTCTATGGCGTAGACGATGTGGCGCCAGGCGCTGCGCCTTCCGTGGGCAGCGCCGGCACCAATCAAGTGCCTGATCGCTACCTGCGCGCATCCCAGCTGACGGTAACGGGGAACCCGAATGCCACCATGGACAACTGGCGCCGGGTGCGTTCCGTTCGCATCGGGCTGTTGCTGCGGGGCGAGCCCAACTCTGCGATCGACCGCGCGGCAACCGGGCAAACCTACAACGTACTCGGCGCGGGTTTCACGAGCGGGAGCGACGTGGGTGCCGGTCTGGACGTTCTGGCCGATGGTCGTCTGCGCCAAAGCATGGTGTTCACCGTCTACCTGCACAACCCGCAGTTCGTGGTGCCGCCCAATGTGAGTTCAGTGCCATGAAACATTGCCTACCGTCATCGGCCATGCCATCGGCGCAGCGAGGCATCACGCTTGTCGTGGTGATGTTGATCTTGCTGGTTGTCACCGTACTCGGAGTCGGCGGTGCACAAATCGCGCTGCAGAGCGAACGCACCGCGCGCTACGACCGCGACTATCTGGTCGCGTCGCAAGCGGCTGAAGCTGCGCTGATGGATGCCGAATTCGACATCCGCGGACCGAACGCTTCCACCAACAGCCGCCTCGCCACCTTCGTTGTGGGAAACGACGGCGTTTTTGTCCCCGGCTGTAGCGACAGTACCACCACGCGCGGGTTGTGCGAATCCGCTGAAGACTACGAAAAGCCCGTGTGGGCGCGCGTCGATTTTCTCGAAACCAGCGGCAGCGCCCGCACGGTGAGATTCGGTGAGTTCACCGGGCGCGCCTTCGATTCGGGCAACGGCATCCGACCCGTGCGTCACCCTCGCTACATCATCGAATTGGTCGAAGACCGCGCGCCGGGCAAGGAGGTCGTTTCCACGCAGCCGATGTACCGCGTCACTGCCATGGGTTTTGGTCCGCGTCTCGATGTTCAAGTCGTGATGCAGATGGTGTACAGGAAAGAGGGAGGTTGACCATGTCACGGACCATGAACCTGTTCTATTCGTTGGCGGGCAACCCGATCACTCGCTGGGTGGTGTTGCCCGCGCTGTGCGCCGCGGGTCTCGCGATCGTGTCGGCGCAAACCACCACCACCTTGCCGCCGACGATGACGCTGTCCCCGGAACCACTCTATGCAAAAGGCGCGCGAGCCAAGCCCACGCTGACGTTGGCGCTCTCGGTGGAGTTTCCGACCGTTGGTGCGCAGTACGTCGGCACGGCAAACACCACCACTGACGCCAGCTATTTGTCTACGAACAAATACGTCGGCTACTTCGACACCGAAAGCTGCTACCTCTACAACCTCAGCAGTGGCGACGCGAACCTGCGCCATTTCTATCGCAGCGGCGCAGCCGCCGGCCGCGAATGCAGCGGCAACGCGTTCAGCGGCAACTTCATGAACTGGGCCACCAGTTCGGCCGTCGATGTGCTGCGCCTGGGCCTGACGGGCGGTGACCGCGTCGTCGACACCGCCGATCTCACCGTGTTGCAACGTGCCGTGCTGCCCGGCAATTCGGCCAACAACAACGGCAACTTCTGGAACGGCACCAACTTTCCGTCGAAACAAATCACCAGCGCTCAAGCAGCGGGTTCGGTGCCAACTTCCTTGCTGCCCACAGGCTTCACGGGCACGCTCTATGTCGCCAATTGCCTGAATCGCGTGTATTTCGGCACCGCCAAGACGCAAAGCGACGGCGTGACGCCGAGTACTTGCGATGCACCCGGCAACAACGGCAACCTCGGCATCCTCAGCACCGGCCGCGGCCCGACGACCCAGACCAGTGGCGCACTGCCCGGCAGCGGCTGGACGACTTGCGCGGCAGAGGGCGGGAGCTGTGCTTTCTCGGGGGTAAAGGAAGTGGCCTACGGCAGCAGCAGCGGCGGCGGAAACAGCTGGCTGGTGCTGCCTGCTTCCAACGGCATCGCCTGCGGCAACTCGATGAGCGGCACATTAGTCGACCCGCGGCCGTCTGTTGCGAAGGAATGCCGCGTTCGCACTTACACCGGCAGCTGGGCGCCATCGACGGCACCGGTGCTGACTGCAGACGCCTTCTTCTACTCCCGCGTGAGGGTGTGCGAAACCGACAGCGTTGGCGCGTTGACCGACCCGCGCACCAACCTGTGCCAGCGTTACCCGAACGGCAACTACAAGCCAGTCGGCAACCTGCAGAAGTACAGCGACCGCGTTCGCGTGGCGGCATTTGGATACCTCAACGACAACTCCGACGATCCGCAGCGTTACGGTGGCGTGTTGCGCGCCCCCATGAAGTACGTCGGTTCGCGCGCCTACGACGCCAACTTCTCGTTGATTTCGGGTACCAATGCCGCACAGGAGTGGGAAGAACTCACCGGGGTATTCATGACCAATCCGGACGGCGCCACTGTGCCCAACAGCGGAAGCTTCAGCAACCGACCCAACCTGCCGATCAGCGGTGTGATCAATTACCTGAATCAGTTCGGCCGCACAGGTGCGTTCGGCCAGTACAAACGGCGTGACCCGGTGGGCGAGCTGTACTACGAAAGCTTGCGCTACCTGCAAGGATTGCCACCGACGCAAGTGAACTCCCCCATCCCGATGGCCACCAGCGCGGTTTACGGCATCAACGACTCCTTGCGCGACGGTTTCCCGGTGGTCTACACCGACTACCCCCAGTACACCGACCCGCACCCTGCGTCCAGCGGTACCACGGACTATTCGTGCTTCAAGAACAACATCGTTGGCATCGGCGACGTGAACGCCAACAGCGACAAATTCCTTCCGGGTAACGATCTCAGTAGCAAAGGCGACATTGCACGCACTGCCAGCGATGCCCTTAACGAGCCCAACTTCAAGGAATGGACCAAGGTTGTAGGCGCCTTCGAGTCGAATCGCTCCGGAGGCACCGCGGTGAGTTACACCGATGGCAAGGGTGTGGCGGGCCGCGACACGGGCAACCCAAACACACCCGCCAACACCGCACGATGGGGCATGGAGAATCAAACCTCCCCTGATTGGACTTATTACGTCGCCGGCGCTTCCTACTGGGCCAACACTCACGACATTCGTGGGTCGCAATGGACATCGTGGACGGGTGTAGATCCACGGCGCCCAGGCATGCGCGTCACGACCTACTGGCTCGACGCCAACGAATTCGGGGTGCAGACTCCACCCAGCGTGCACCGCATCAGCAATCAGTTTTACCTGTCGGCGAAGTACGGCGGTTTCAAAGACGTGACCGGGACGGGCAACCCGTTCAAGATGTTCGATGCCACCGGCAGCATCGTCACCGACCCCCAAAACCTGAATTGGGAACGCAAAGACAGCAACCTGGATTTGCAAGAGGCCAAAAACTACTTCCTGTCGAGTTCGGCTGACACCGTGCTGGCGGCGCTCGACGAAATCTTTGCCAACATTGCTTCTGAGGCCAACAGCATTGCCGGTGGCGCGATCTCGACGTCTCGGGTCACCAGCTCGGGCGGCTTCATTTACCAAGCCCAATTCGACCCGGCCGACTGGAGTGGCGATCTGGTGGCGTATTCGCTGGGGCTCTCGACCGATGGCTCGCAGGTTCAGGTGGGCTCGACTGCCGCCTCGATCTGGACCGTCGCCGGCAAGCCCGTCGGTGCCTCCGGCAAGCTCGACGCCATGGCGTACGGCAGTCGCAACATTTACGTGGGCTACAACTCGTCGGCGACGACGCCGGTATTCAACAGCAGCGCCTTCACCTGGGCGGCGGTCGATACCTCGGTCCGGAATGCGCTGTTCACTTCGCCCGAGACGGCGACCGTGCACGGCCAGAACCGCCTGAACTATCTGCGCGGTGACCGCTCGCTGGAGGCAGGGGCTACCTCCGCCAGTGGCGTTCCCACCGCGGGCGCGACGTTTCGCAAGCGCGGCAGCGTGTTGGGCGACATCGTCAATTCCGGCATTGCCTATGCGGCAGCACCGACGAGAACGATCTCCGATGCCTCGTATGCGAGCTTCTACAGTGCCAACCAAAACCGCGGGCCGGCCTTGTACGTGGGTGCGAACGACGGCATGTTGCATGCCTTCAGCGCCGCCACGGGCGACGAGCTGTTCGCCTACATCCCGAGCTGGGTCGTGCCAAACCTAAAGGCGCTGACCGCGTCGCCGTACACCCACCGCAGCTATGTCGACGGCACGCCAGTGGTTGCCGAGGCCAACCTGGGTTCAACCAGTTCAGCGGATTGGCGCACCGTGCTGGTGGGTGGCTCAGGAGGTGGTGGCCAGGGCGTTTATGCGCTGGACGTGACCACGCCAACGGCCTTCGGCAACAGCAAGATCTTGTGGGAGTTCACCGACAAGCACGATGTCGACATGGGCAACGTGATCGGCACGCCG
>JANPNF010000120.1:0-1590 GCA_031427315.1 Burkholderiales bacterium
CCGAAAGTGCGGGCGATGGAGATCATCGATGAACTCGAACCCGTCAAGCGTGGCATCTACGGCGGTGCCTGTGGCTACCTGAGCTTTGCCGGCGACATGGACGTGGCGATTGCGATCCGCACCGGCATCATCAAAGATCAAATGCTTTATGTGCAGGCGGCGGCCGGTGTGGTGGCCGATTCAGTGCCCGAACTGGAATGGCGCGAGACCGAAGCCAAAGCCCGCGCGCTGATCCGCGCGGCGGAGCTGGTCGAAGAAGGGTTCTGAGAAAGCTGTCCATCGACCCCGGGGCAGGTTGCGAACACGGTTCAGCGCGGTGCTGTCTGGCGTGCGGGGTAACCGGCTCCGCTCATGTCCCCCAGGCCGGTTCACCTCCCAAACGCTTCGGGTGAAACCGATCCGGCCCTCCTCCTTAATTTCGCTGCGCCGGTCACCCCGCACGCCAAACAGCCGACACCACCGCGGCATGCCAAGGATCTCGAACTCCGCCTGCCACGGCGTCGGCAGAGCGCGGGGAGGGGATGCTGTGTGGAGTGAAGTAAAGGAGCAGGGCCGACGGGAGTTCAGCCGAAGCGACCAGTTGGTGAACCGGCCCGGGGGACACGAACGCAACACAGCGTCCCCTCACCGTGCTCCCGCAGTGAACCGAGCCGCTATGCCTTGACGACCGCCGCCTGCGCCGCACGTTGAGCTGCCGCCGCCCGCAGCGCCTTCAGCTTCTCCCGTGGGTCTTCCTTGGCCTGCACCTCGTGCAATTTCATCTCTGCGATGAAACGGCTCGGCACGCCTTGAATCTTGTCGCGGCCCTTCTTGCGGCGGCGCAGCGTACTGACTTGCAGCGTGCTGCGCGCGCGGGTGATGCCCACGTACATCAGCCGGCGTTCTTCTTCCAGCCGCTCGGCCGTCATGTCCTCGTCGTCGGAGCGAAACGGCAGCAGGCCCTCGTTGACACCGACCAGCGTCACATGCGACCACTCCAGGCCCTTGGCCGCATGCAGCGTGCTGAGCGTCACCACGTTCTGCTCGTCACTGCGCTCGGCCAGGCTGATGATCACCGAGATCGTTTGCGCCACATCAAGCACGCTTTTCTTTTCTGTCTGCACAGTTATGCCGCCGTCGTTCTCGATCTCGCCGCCGCAGCGCTTGGCGATCCAGTCGACGAAGTCGAGCACATTGCCCCAGCGCGCGGCGGCGAGTTTTTCAGAGTCCTCGCCATCCATCAGGTGCTGTTCGTAGCCGATGTCTTTGAGCCAGCCCGTCAGCAGCGCCTTCGCGTCCTCGGCGCCCGTGGTGTGGCGGGCGCGGTATTCGAGGTCGTTCACGAACCGACCGAATTCGTGCAGCGAGCCGATCGCCCGCGCAGGCACCGCCGCTGCCAGCGATTCGGCGAACAGTGCCTGGTACAGGCTGGTCTTCCAGCGGCCGGCGAATTCGCCGAGGCTCGCCAGCGTCTGCGTGCCGATGCCGCGCTTGGGGGTGCTCACTGCGCGCAGGAAGGCCGGGTCGTCGTCGTGGTTGACCAGCAGCCGCAGCCAGGCGCACAGGTCGCGGATCTCGGGGCGGTCGAAGAAGCTCTGGCCGCCCGACACC
>JANPNF010000121.1:0-7177 GCA_031427315.1 Burkholderiales bacterium
ATGCACCACGGCTGGGCCGCGTTGCAGGCACGGTGGGGTTTGCGCTGCCGGGTGTCGGTGTGCGGGTGTCGGGCGACAACGGTGCGCGCTGCTCGCCCGGCGACATCGGTGGCGTCGAAGTGCGCGGGCCCAGCGTCTTCCGGGGCTATTGGCGGATGCCGGAAAAGACGGCCGAGGAGTTCACTGCCGACGGCTGGTTCAAGACTGGCGACCTTGGCTACCTCGATGAGCAGGGCCGACTGACGCTGATTGGCCGCAGCAAAGACTTGATCATCAGCGGCGGCTACAACGTCTACCCGGCCGAGGTCGAGGGCTACTTGAATGAGCTGCCGGGCGTCGATGAGAGCGCGGTGATCGGCGTGCCCCATCCCGACCTCGGCGAGGCGGTGGTGGCGGTGCTGGTGCCGCGCGCAGGCGTCAGCGTCGACGCCGCCGCATGCATGGCGACGCTGAAGCTGCGCATCGCCGGCTTCAAGGTGCCCAGGCACGTCATCGTGGCGGATCAGCTGCCGCGCAACGCGATGGGCAAGGTGCAAAAGGCGCTGCTGCGGGAGCAGCATCGGGCGCTGTTCGTCTAGTAAGCAGGCCCTTGCCTGCGCTGCTTCAAGTGCTCCTGAACGGATTGAGCAGCGTCACGCCGAATGCCTTGAAATCGGCCACATTGCGCGTCACCACCGTCAGCCCGTGCACCTTGGCGGTGGCAGCGATCATCGCGTCTCCATACACGGTGTCGGAACGGCGGTGCATCAGTTGCGCCCATGTGCGGAAGGCCGCTGCGTCCATCGGCAAAACGTTGTACGACGCTGCGACCAAGGCCAGCCACGCTTCGATTTCCTGGGCATTGGCCGGGTCCTGTTCCCGCGTCAGCTCGATGCCCGCCTGAATTACGCCGATGGTCACCGCCGACAGGTGCAGCAGCGTGTCGTCCACGCTGTGCAGCCAGGCGAGTACGGCGCCGTGGGGTTTGGGCTTACGGAGTTCCGAGACGACGTTGGTGTCGAGCAAATACATGCCGCTCGCCCAAGGTTCAACGCAAGGCGCTGGCCGCACGCCTGCGGCCAGCAGGGCGCACCGCGACGACCGACTCAGCCCGCCCGGAGTCACTCAGCAGCAGTTGCTTCAGCGAAGGCCGCGCTGCCGCTTGAAGCCGCCGCCACTCGTCCAGCGGCACCAGTACCGCCGCTTCGGCCCCGCGCTTGGTCACCATCTGCGGCCCTTGCGCCAGGCAGGTCTCCAGGAACTCGCTGAACCGCGCTTTTGCGTCTTGGATCGGCCAAGTTTGCATGCGGCACCTCCGGGTAACTGACCAGTACGCTGACCAGTGCGCTGGCCAGGTTATCAGCCGGGTGCTTCCGGCTTTATCGTGAAATGTTCTGCCGACCCAGCGCCGCCTCGTAAGCCTCGTTGCGTTCGCGTCGCCCCACTGCCAGCACCAGCACCGTCAATCGCCGGTTCTGCAACTGGTACACCAGCCGGCAGCCCACTGTTCTCAACTTGATCTTGTACAGATCAGGCCCGCCGCTAATGCGCGCGCTCGGCACGGAGGGCTGCTCAATCCGCTCGGCAAGCTTGTTCTTGAACTGTTGCGCCACCGACGCGTCGAGCTTGCGCCACTCGGCCAGCGCCTGCGGGTGGAAAGCCAGCGCGTAAGCCATCGCCTGCGCGTCAGAGTTCGCCCAGCGTGACCTTCACCGGCTTGCGCCCGTCGCTGAGCCGGGCCAGTGCCACCGATGCCAGTTCGGCATCGTCGAGCTTCTCGAAGATCGCTGCCCAGGCCGCCGGGCTGACGAGGTAGCCCGCAGGCTTGTTGCGGTTGAGGATGGCCACCGGCTCACTTTGCGCCGCGATCAGCACCGCCGACGGGTTGGCCTTCAACTCGCTGATGCCGACCGTCTTATTCGCGAATACATGCTCCATTTGGTGCCCTTAACTGGTCTTTTAAAGGATCTGATTGTAGGCCTGAACGGCGACAGGCTAGCGATGGAATGTTTCGGAACAGCTGCAGTCCGCTTTTGCGCACGTTGAGCCCGCGACACCAGTCGGCGAGCCCGGAAACCCCGCGAACAGGGGGTTGCAAATTTACCCCCCCCAGCATGATCCATGCCGTTGGCGCACGTTTGCGGCAACGCATTGGCCGAGCCGTTCGGCGCACACATCATTCTGGGGAAGCACATGAAGATTCGATACGTGCCGCTCGCTGCGGCCTGCGCTTTGATGGTGGCCGCCGCAGCCACAACAACCGCGCAAGCGGCGGCTGTGACTTACAGCTTCGGTGGCACGCTGGGGCTGATCGCTGACCTCCCATCACTGTCGGTCGGGGATGCATTCACCGGCTCGTTCACTTACGAAACAACTGCTGTAGATGCCGATCCAGACCCCGCGTTCGGCTTCTACCCAAGCAGCTTTTCCATCAATGTCACGGTGGCTGGACAGTTCTTTTCCAGTAGCAGCAGCGTGGTGAATTGCCCTACTTGCGGCGGTATCACTGTGGTGGATGGATTGGGCGAGGATGACTTTTATGCGTCGTCTTCCAGCGTCACCACGAGTCAGCACGCGCCGGCGATCGGGCCTCAAATCGATGGAATCACGCCGTTCAACATCGTGGTGGGTCTATTTGGATTTGAAACTCTCTACGCAAACGACACTTTGCCGACTGCCCTTGCGCTTTCGTCGTTCAACAGAGGCAGTCTCTTCGCTCTCGTTTTAAGCAATAACGGGGGTCTAGGTAATGCGCAAGCTCGAGGTGACATCGCATTCCTTACCTTGCAGCCCTCCCTCCCGGTCCCCGAAGCCTCCACCACCGCCATGCTGGCCCTGGGCCTCAGCGCACTCGCGTTCGTGCGCCGTCGAAAAAGCCACTGACCGGCGCGCACCGCAGCCGCTGTTGCGGCGCGTACAAGCAAACAGGCCTCGCACTGCGAGGCCTGTTCGTTTCTGTGCCTCGCTCCTCAGAACACTTGCAACACGGTCGGCGCTATGGCGTGTGTAACTATTGTGATTGGTTAGTTGGAAGGAAAGCCCATGCCCACCAGTGTTGCCCTCGGCACCCACTTCGAGCAGTTCGTCAAGATGCAATTGGCCTCGGGCCGATACAACAACACCAGCGAGGTGGTACGCGATGGCTTGCGCCTGCTAGAAGACCAGGAAGACCTGCGCCGCGCCAAAAACGAATGGCTGCGTACCGAGCTTCAAAGAGGTCTGGACAGCGGCCCGTCAGCCCCGCTCCGTATGGCTGAAGTCAAGGCCGAGGGCTGTCGCGTGCGGGCCAAGCGCCTCGCCGAATCGGGCAAGTCTGACAAGCCCGCGTAACCGTGGCGTAAGTTCACAGGCGGGCCCTGGCCTTTTCTGACTTGGCGGAAATTTGGTCATTCATCGCTGATGACAGCGTTGCCAATGCCGACCGGTTTCTGGCATTGCTGGACGACAAGCTCAATCGGCTGGCGACGCAGCCGTTGATGGGGCGGTCGCGCGACGAGTTGATGCCGGGTTTGCGCAGCTTTCTCTTCCGGCGTTTCATAGTGTTTTTTCCACTGCCGGACGGCATCGACATCGTTCGGGTGATCCACAGCGCACGTGACATTGCGGTGGCCGACTTCGAGACTGACGGCGAGGGTTGACGGCAGAAATCGCAACCGCCGATCAAATTCGTGATGCCCCGCCCCCCGTGAACAGGGGGTTGGAAATTTACCCCCCCCCCGCATGATCCCTGTCGTTGGCGCGACGTTGCGGCAACGCACCGGCCGAGCCCTTCGGCGCGCACATCACCCTGGGGAAGAACATGAAGATTCGATACGCGCCGCTGGCTGCGGCCTGCGCTTTGATGGTGGCCGCGAGCGCGCAAGCGGCGGCTGTGACCTACTACTTTGGTGGGGTGCTCGATGAGGTGCCCGATGGGCCATCGCTGGCAATTGGCGATGCGTTCACCGGCTCATTTACGTTTGAATCGACCGCTGCTGACTTTTACCCGGCGAGTCAGGTCAACGGTACCTATTTCGGCAGCTCCTTCTCCGTTGAAGGCGCTGTTAAAAATTATTCATTCTCAGGAATCGAGCAATCCGCCACTTGCGTCACCACCTCCTGCGTAGGTGTAACAGTCCTCGACCAACCCAACTCCTTAGATTTTTTTCAGGTGGTGAGCTCAGTCTTTGGAGGACCTTCTGCATCGGTAACCGGCCCAACACTTGACGGGCGTCCGCCGTTCTTTTTGTTCTTCAGGCTTAGCGACTCTGCTGCCACAGTGTTCGATAGCGACGCGCTGCCATCGCGTTTGACGCTTTCGTCATTTGACAGCGGAAAGTTCAGCATCTTTTTTGCAGGTTTGAACAGCAACGGCGGTGAAGCCATTGCGTCCGGACCCCTCGCTTATCTCAGTACCACCGCGCCGCTGCCCGTCCCAGAAGCCTCCACCAGCGCCATGTTGGCGCTCGGCCTTGGCGCACTCGCTGTTGCGCGTCGCCGAAAAGTGCGCTGATCTGCGTGCAGGGCCACGCAGCGCCTCAAAAAAAGCCGCTGGGTCGCAATACCCAGCGGCTTTTGCTTTTAAGCGCTGAAGCTCAATCCTGAGCGTAAATGTCCACGTCCTTGGTTTCCTTGATGAACAGCATACCGATCACAAACGTCGCGCTAGCGATGATGATCGGGTACCACAGGCCGTTGTAGATGTTGCCGGTCTGCGCCACGATGCCGAAGGCGATGGTGGGCAGCAGGCCGCCGAACCAGCCGTTGCCAATGTGGTACGGCAGGCTCATCGAGGTGTAGCGGATGCGGGTCGGGAACATTTCGACCAGCATCGCCGCGATCGGACCGTAGACCATGGTCACGTAAATCACGAGGATCACGAGGATCAGCACCACCAGCGGCTTGTTGATCTTCTCCGGGTCGGCTGCGGCCGGGTAGCCCGCGGCCTTGGTGGCTTCAGCCACGTTCTTCTTGAACGCGGCGATGGCGGCCTTGCTGTCGGGCTCGAACGAGTTGCCGTCAGCCGTTAGCGTGGCGTTCAGCGCCGGGATCTCGGTGCTGCCCAGCTTGACGCTCGCGATCGTTCCAGCCGGGGCTTCGACGATGTCGTAGTTCACCGCAGCTTGTGCCAGCGTGCGTTTTGCAATGTCGCAGGAGGTGTGGAAATTCACTTCTCGGGCGATCGGGCTGCCCTGGAACGAACACTGCGCTGGGTCAACGACGATCGTCACCGGCACGTCCTTCTGTGCCTTCGCCAGATCGGGGTTGGCCGCCGAGGTCAGCGCATTGAACAGCGGAAAGTAGGTCAACGCGGCGATCAGGCAACCGGCCATGATGATGGGCTTGCGGCCGATCCTGTCCGACAGCATGCCGAAGATCAGGAAAAACGGCGTGCCGATCAAAAGCGAGACCGCAATCAGGATGTTGGCGGTGGGCCCGTCGACCTTCAGCGCCTGCGTCAGGAAAAAGAGCGCATAGAACTGGCCTGTGTACCAGACCACGGCCTGGCCGGCCGTCAGGCCGACCAGCGCCAGGATCACGATCTTCAGGTTCTTCCACTCGCCGAACGACTCGGTCAACGGTGCCTTCGAGGTCTTGCCCTCTTCCTTCATTTTCTTGAAGGCCGGTGACTCGTTCATCGACAAGCGAATCCACACGCTGATGCCCAGCAGAGCGATCGACACGAGGAACGGAATGCGCCAGCCCCAGTCGGCAAACAGCGCCTCGCCTTCCTTGGTGAAGGCGCCGCCGCCAAGGGCGAAGCGTGTGCCCAGGATCACCATCAGGCTCAGAAACAACCCCATGGTCGCGGTGGTCTGAATCCACGATGTGTAAGCGCCACGCTTGCCGTGTGGCGCGTGCTCGGCCACGTAGGTGGCGGCACCGCCGTACTCACCGCCGAGCGCCAGGCCCTGCAGCATGCGCAGGGCGATCAAGATGACCGGCGCCGCCCAGCCGATGGAAGCGTAGTTGGGCAACACGCCGACGATGAAGGTCGACAAGCCCATGATCACGATGGTGACCAAAAAGGTGTACTTGCGGCCGATCATGTCGCCCAGCCGCCCGAACACCAGCGCACCGAACGGCCGCACGATGAAGCCCGCCGCAAAGGCCAGCAACGCAAAGATGAACGCCGCGCCGGCATCGAGGCCGCTGAAGAACTGTTTGGCAATGATGGCGGCGAGCGAGCCGTACAGATAGAAGTCGTACCACTCGAACACCGTGCCGAGGCTGGAGGCGAAGATGACTTTTCGCTCCTGGGCCGTCATCGGTTGCGGTGTGGCCCGCGTGCCGGTGGCCTTGCTGCTTGCTGTTGCCATGTTGCCTGTCTCCGTTGTGATGGCATCGCCGTCAAGGGCAATGCTCGGGAACGATGATGGGCAAGCCCTCTGACCGTGTCCTGACGCGGTGCTGAACCCAGCCTTACAAGATCAGCAGAAACCCGGCATCTTTGTTTCTCTATGTGAAATTTGCCGCCGATTGCCGTTTTTGTCGGAAGGCAAGGTGCCGGGGGAGTGACCTCAGGCGTCAGGCAAGGACAACGTGAAGGCCGCTGGCGGAGCATTGCCGCGTTGCGCCAGCTGCGCCAACAGAACGAACTTTTCTCGGTCGGCCATGCCACCCCAGTTGCCGATCTCCTCGCGGCTGCGCAGGCAGCCGACGCACCGGCGGTTCGCTTCGTCCATGCGGCACACCCCCACGCACGGGCTGGGGACGTGGGAGTACGCGTTCGGCACGGCAGCCGGGTTCAAGGTTCGATGCGCTGCAGCGACGGCCTGCGCCAGCCGGTCATCCGCGCGGCCAACTGGCGCAGGAAGCGGCCCAGCCACCAGATCGCGCCGACCATCGCCACCAGCGCCACCGCCAGCAGCACCGCGAACAGCAAGGGGTGGGCCCACGACAGCCACAGCGCAGCGGGCACCACGGCGTCGCCGAGCAGCGACATGCCCACGTTCGAAAACGGCTCGGGCGAGGTGTTGACCGCGGCGCGGGTGGTGGTCTTGGCGATGTGACTGGTGGCGGCCAGTGTGCCGCCTATCAGCGCAGCCGCCGCCGTCCAGGCCGTGGGGTCGGCGCCGAACACTGCCGCTGCCAGCGCAGCGCCGGCCGGGATGCGCACCAGCGTGTGCACCAGGTCCCACAGCGAATCGACGCCCGGGATTTTGTCGACGAAGAACTCCACAAACAACATGAATCCGCTGGCCGACAGCATCAGCGG
>JANPNF010000122.1:0-22324 GCA_031427315.1 Burkholderiales bacterium
ATGCCGCGCGCCGTCTATAAAGCCGCACGCGAGCTGACCGCGGATGCCTGGCTGGCGAGTCTGGAATTCGAGGCGACGCTGCTCGAACCCGATGCGGTTCATGCCTGCCCCGACGGGCGCCGGGTGTGGCTGTACCGGCAACCGTTCACGCCGCGACGAGAGACATTGCCAGCGGCGGGCCGCGGTCGCTGAGGTGACCCCGGGCTGGCAGCCCCATCGAGTAGCAGTCAAAATCAGGTGGTCTGTTACGCGCAGTTGCTGCGCTGGAGCCCGCCATGCCTGGTCTGTTACCCGAGGTCGATCCCGACGGCCTGCTCGAATACTCGGTGGTCTACACCGACCGCGCGATGAACCACATGAGTCAGCGCTTTCAGCAGGTGATGAAGGACATCTCCGCTACGCTGAAAGAGGTCTACCACGCGAAGGCGGCGGTCATCGTGCCGGGCAGCGGCACCTTCGGCATGGAAGCGGTGGCGCGCCAGTTTGCGACAGGCCGCAAGGCGCTGGTGATCCGCAACGGCTGGTTCAGCTACCGCTGGACGCAGATCTTCGAGATGGGGAACATTCCTTCGCACGCGACGGTACTGAAAGCGCGCCGCCGTGGTGTCAGCCCGCAGGCGCCGTTCGCGCCGGTGCCGATCGACGAGGTGGTGGCGACGATCAGGGAGCTGCGCCCCGAGGTTGTGTTCGCGCCGCACGTGGAAACCTCGGCCGGCATGATGTTGCCCGACGACTACCTGCGTGCGGTGGCCGATGCGGTGCATGAAGTCGGCGGCCTGTTCGTGCTCGATTGCATTGCCTCCGGCACGATCTGGGTCGATATGCGGGCTACCGGTGTCGACGTGTTGATCAGCGCGCCGCAAAAGGGCTGGAGCGGCTCGCCGTGCTGCGCGCTGGTAATGCTGAGTGAGCTGGCACGCGAGCGCATCGACAGCACGCAAAGTACCAGCTACGTCTGCGACCTGCGCAAGTGGCTGCAGATCATGGAAACCTACGAAGGCGGCGCCCACGCCTACCACGCGACGCTGCCGACCGATGCACTGGCCCGCGTGCGCGACGTGATGCTCGAAACCCGCGCCTACGGCTTCGCCAAGGTGCATGCTGAACAGCAGCAGCTCGGCGACGCGGTGCGTGCGCTGCTGACGCAGCGCGGTTTCGAGAGCGTTGCAGCGTCCGGCTTCCAGGCGCCCGGCGTGGTCGTCTGCTACACCGACGACGCCGAGATGCAGTCCGGCAAAAAGTGGCTGGGCCTGGGCCTGCAGATCGCGGCCGGTGTGCCGCTGCAGTGCGATGAAGGGCCCGACTTCAGGACGTTTCGCATCGGCCTGTTCGGACTCGACAAGCTGCACCACCGCGAGCGCACGGTGAAGAGCCTGAGCGACGCGCTCGACCGCTTGCAGTCACCGGCGACGGTGGCGTGATGACGGGCCCGACATTGCGGCTGCGACCCGCCACCGGGCCCTCCAGACGGTGGGTTCTGGGCTTGTTGCTGGCCGGTGTGGCGGGCTCGGCGTCGGCCGCCTGGGTGCGCGTGCGCGGCGACGGCGTGGTGACGGTGCTGGCCGATCCGGGCAACGTCACCCGCAGCACCGGCCGCGCCACGATGTGGAGCGTGATCAATTACACCCAGGCCCGCAAGACCGCCGACGGCAAGGAATTCTTTTCGTCAAAGCAGCAGATCGAGTACGACTGCGTTGAAGAGCGCAGCCGCAATCTGGTGTTCAGCCGCCACACCGATTACACAGGTTGGGGTGAGGTGATCTACACCAACAACGCCCTGGGAGAATGGACTCCGTTGCCGGCGGGCTCCGTCGGTGCGGCCCTGCGAAAATTCGCCTGCCACCTGCCTTGACGTCGCCCTGCGACGCATCGTCTGATTCAACCTTTCACCACCCTCTGATCGCATTTACACCATGGACATGGAACAGGCCGTCATTTGGACCATCCCTTTCCTGGCGCTTGCCGTCGTGCTGGAAATGGTGGTCAGCATCAAGCGAGGGCGCAAGACCTACCGCACCAACGACACGCTGGCGAGCCTCAGCCAGGGGCTGATCAGCCAGTTGATGGCTGCCTGCACACCGTTGCTGCAGATCGGCATCTACGCGCTGGTGTTCACGACACTCGGACACCAGGCCGACGCGCCTTTTTGGCACACCTGGTACGGCTTTGCCATCGCGGTGGTGATGTTCGATTTCTGCGAATACTGGCTGCACCGGGCCGGCCACGAGGTCGCCGTTTTCTGGGCTGCTCATGCGGTTCACCACCAGAGCGAAGAGCTGAACATCGGCACCGCGCTGCGGCAGGAAAGCCAGAACGCAGCACTCGGTTGGCCCTTCTACCTGCCGATGGCTCTGGCCGGCGTGCCGCCCGAGATCTTCGGCTTCAGCTACCTGTTTGTTCAGTACTACCAGATCTGGGCGCACACCGAGCAAGTGGGCAAGCTGGGCTGGCTCGATGGCGTGCTCACCACGCCGTCGAACCACCGTGTGCATCATGCCGTGAACGACTGCTACATCGACCACAACTACGGCGGCCTGTTCGTGCTTTGGGACCGCCTGTTCGGCACCTACGCCGTGGAGACCGAGCGCTGCGTGTACGGCACCCGCACGCCGCTGCGCAGCTTCAACCCGCTGCGCGCTGTGATCCAGGTCTATGCCGCACTGGCGCACGATGCCTGGCATGCCCGGCGCTGGCAGGACAAGCTGAAGGTCTGGTTCATGCCGCCGGGCTGGCGGCCGGCCGATGTGGCGCAGCGTTTCCCGCAGGCGCCGCAAAGCGCGGTGCGTGAGCGCTACGACCCGCCCGCCACTGGCATGGCCCGCGCCGCTGCCATCGCACTGTTTCTGGTTACCGCGGTCGGCTGCGGTTTCTTCCTGTGGGATGCCGAGACCATGAACAGCACGACGCGCTTCGTGTGGCTGGCCGTGTTGCTGGTGCCGCTGAGCGGTGTGGGCTGGCTGCTGGAGCGGAGGCCCGGCAACCGTCGACTCGATCAACGCGCGTCGGGCGCTTTGGGCAACAGTGGTGCAATCCGTCGGTCATTACTCAAAATCAAACGTCGATGACGTTGATCAAACGACGCATGGTCATCGGGCATGTCTTTCTGCTGACCACGCTTTCGGCCATTGCCGCGACGCCCGTTCACAGGTGCAAGCTCAACGGCTCGGTCACATTCCAAAGCGACCCATGCCCTTTCGCACAGGCAAGGCAGCAACCAACGTTGGAGCAATTGAACGCCGAACGATTGAAGCGGCAGCGTCAAGGTGAATCGGCGTCGAATGCACCGCTTGGACAGGACACCGGCGCGCGAAGAAGCCTGAGCGGCAACCCTGCGCCATCGGCAACGGTCGACAGGACAACACGTTTCAGCTGCGACGGCCGCACGCATTGTGCGCAAATGACCTCATGCGCCGAGGCGAAGTACTTTCTCGCGAACTGCCCACGCGTCAAGATGGACGGCAATCACGACGGCGCGCCCTGTGAGCTGCAGTGGTGCAAGTGAACACCAGCGCGACAACCGATTTCGCAAAGCAAAACGGGCAGCGACGGGGCGACGGGCGTCTTTGGATCGTTCGATCAGGGTGCAGTGATAACATTGTGCTTACGTTGCTGAGGTTGAAAACATGGAAGTGACCATTCGCAAAATGGGCAATTCGCAAGGCGTGCTCATCCCCAAGCCCATCCTGGTTCAGCTGGGTCTGGATGGCGCAGCCGACTTGCAGGTGCGTGATGGAGTGATCGAGATCCGCGCCATCCGCCGCAACCCGCGCGAGGGCTGGGGCGCCGATGCGCAGCGCCTGGCGGCTCAGGGTGCCGACGCGCTGGTCTGGCCCGAGGTGTCCAACGAAGGTGATGCCGAACTCGTTTGGTGATGAAGACAGGTGAAATCTGGCTCGCTCAACTCGACCCCACGGTGGGCAGCGAGATTCAGAAGACACGGCCTTGCGTAGTGGTGTCGCCCAACGACATGAATGAGCACTTGCGCACGGTGATCGTCGCGCCCATGACCACCGGTTCGCGACCCGCCGTGTTTCGTGTGCCGCTGATCTTCCAGGGCAAGCAGGGGCTGATCGTTCTGGACCAGATACGCACCGTGGACCGGGCGCGGCTGGTCAAGCGCCTGGGTGTATTGCGTGCGCCCACCCTGGCGTTGACGCTGCAGACCTTACAGGCCATGTTTGCAGCCTGAAGGGCCAGCCTTGAACGAAGCCGAAACCCGCGCCTAGTACGTCCCCGCGAAGCAAAACGGGCTAGCCCCTCGTGAGAGCTAACCCGTTGATTTATATGGTGCGGCTGGCAGGAATTGAACCCACTACCCCTTGGTTCGTAGTCAATAAAGGCCCTGTTCTGGGGCGTCCTTGGCTGTCCGCTTCGCGCGATAAATGCTAATTAAATCAAAGCCTTAGTAAGGTACATTGTCCGTCGCCGTCCCCGGCGGTACACTGACAGCCACCGCAACTGTGGTGGGCAACCGTGGGGGCAACGGAAACGACTGTGGGGGCAACGAGCCCTGAAAAATCATCCGTTCCGATCACGGCGCTGTACCTGAAGTCACTGACGGCTGCGAACGCCGGGGAGTCGATCAAGTTCGGCGAGTCGATGACCGGCAAGGTCTGGGCAAGTAAAGACGGCACTGTCAGCGTGCATGTCACTTGGCGCTATCGCATCGGCGGCAAGCTGCGCGAGGTTCGCATCGGCACCTGGAGCGACAAAGGCGGCATGACGCTAAAGGCCCTGCGAGATGAGCGTGACCGGCTGGCGACTGATCTGCGTGCAGGAACCGACCCGATAGCGCGCAGGGCTGCCGAGAAGCTCAAGTCCGAAGCAGATCAGATCGAGGCCATCCGCGAACAGCGCCAGCGCATCGAAGTCGCTCAGGCCGCGCAGCTTGCCGAGAACCGCCGCGTCACCTTCCGGCAGGTGTTCGACGACTGGCGAGCCACCGATCTGCAACCGCGTGTTGGGGCCGACGGAAAGCGCATCGGGCGTGTCGATGGCGGGCAGTACGTCTTCGAGCAGTTCACCCGCCACATCTTCCCAAGCATCGGCAGCACTGCTCTAGACGATGTTCGCAAAGCCGATCTGCTGGCGCTGTTGGACGCACAAAAGTCGGCGGGGAAGTTGCGCACCGCCAACATGCTGCTGGCTGACCTGAAGCAGTTGTTGGACTTCGCACTGGAGCGAGAAATCATCGACCGCAACCCGCTGGCGTTGGTCAAGAAAAAAAAGGTCGGTGGGAAATCGGTCGAGCGCGACCGTGTTCTGAATGACGACGAAATCAAGCTGCTGGTGTCGGGCATCGCTAAAGCCAAGATGAACATCCGCAGTGCGACTGCGATCTGGCTGACGCTGGCGACAGGTGTGCGTGTGGGCGAGTTAATGGGCGCTGTCTGGGCTGATGACTTGCCCACCGATCCAATGCCCCGCAAGGCCCGCCTAGACGCTTTGCAGGCCATTGCCGATGCCGAGGGCGTGAAGCTGGGCATCGTCGATGAACCTGCGTGCACTTGGTACATGCCGACCACCAAGAATCAGCGCGACCACACGGTGCATCTGTCTGACTTCGCTCTGGAGCAGATCAAGGTGCTGAAGCGGCATCGTGAGGTGCTGGCCGGATCGGAGGATGGCGAACTGAGCCCCTGGCTGTTCCCTGCCACCGACAACCACAAGCCCGTGTGCGTAAAGTCATTCGGGAAGCAACTGGCAGACAGGCAGCGCGAGCCTGAACAGCGCATGAGCAACCGCACCACCGCCACGACCGCACTGAAGCTGCCCGGTGGTGGCTATACAGCGCACGACCTGCGTCGCACCGCTGCCACCATCATGGCCCGCTGCGGGTTTGGCAGCGACACGATCAATGAATGTCTGAACCACATTCAGGCCGACCGGATGGCGCGTGTCTACATTCAAGATCGACGCGAAGCTTATCAAGTCAAGGCATTCGACGCGCTGGGCAAGCGACTGACCGAACTGGCGAAGGGCGTGGTGGCGTCGAACGTTGTGCCGTTGCGCGTTGCTTGACTACAACGCAAAGCGCTGCGACATAGAGCGGCATTAGAAGGCATTCGGCTGGATTCGGCAGGTTATCCACCGATCGGTTTACCTATGCAGAGTCCAAGAACGATCGATCTTGTCCACAGGACGAATCGTTGTGACCAAAAGGCACACAAATCTCTGGTAATGTCCGTTTTGTCTACTCCGCGATATCCCCACCGACCCTGCTGAACCCACCGGGTAGCGCTTAGACAAAATCCAATCGCTCAATGCAAGAAACCTCATCGCCTTGCCGGGCTTTGAGGTTTCAGGGGCCGAAGCCAAGAAGAGTTTTGACGACGCTTCAAGGCACGGATGGTACATAGAAACTCGGGCAGTTTGCCCTGTTATTTTGTACAGCTACGACATCCCGCGTAGCGCATTGGGTTCTCTTACCAAAGGAACCATTTATGCACCATTCAGAATCCCTCACCGTCGCGCGTAAGACCCGCGCACTGCTGCGCTTGCAGCAAGTTCAGGCCCTCACCGGGCTTTCCCGTTCGACTCTGTACAAGCTGATCTCAGAGCGCAACTTCCCTGCGTCGATCTCGCTGGCCGGCAGGGCTGTAGCGTGGGATTCGCAGGCGGTTGAAGCCTGGATCGAGTCGCGTATCGCTGCATCCGTTTAATCGGAGGTCAGCATGCAAGACATCAAGATGACCGGCGGGTCAGGCCCCGCCACGCCCGATATTGACAAAGCCTTCAGCACGCTGCGCGCACGCTTGGCGTGTGCGGGCCATGCCCTTAGCCGGACCGATGCCAGTGACGGCCCATGCAGCTACTTTGTGAGCAGGTGGGGCATGGTGCGCGAGCTGCGCACGCTCGACGACGTGCAGCACTTTGCCGAGCAATGCGGGGTGCGCCATGAATAACGCATTCAGCGACTTCCGCACCGCAATGCTGACCACGATCGGCCACGCACCCGACGCGATCGAGCCGGGCCGATTCCAGCGCTTCAGCACCAACGACCGGCGCAGTGATACATCGGGCTGGAGCAAGTTGTTCGACGATCTGCGCGGCGGCGTGTTCGGCTGCTACCGGCAACACATCAGCGAGACCTGGAGCGCGATCGACAGGCGCACCATGACCAAGGAACAGCGCATCGAGCTGGGACGGCAAGTCATGGCGGCAGTTGCCGAGCGTGAAGCCCAGCAGCGCCAGCAGTGGGCAGACGAGTCGCGACGCATCAGCCAGGTGTGGTCGCAGTGCGTACCGCTGACACCTGCCGATCCGGCGGCGCTGTATCTGAGACGTCGCGGCTTCGCTGCCGTGTGGCCGCTGCCGTCAGTGCTGCGCCTGCATCCTGCGCTGCCCTACTGGCAAGACGGAAAGACGCTGGGCACCTTCCCCGCGATGGTGGCGCCGATCGTTGCACTCGATGGTCGAACCGTCGCGCTGCATCGCACCTACCTGACAGCCGACGGCAACAAAGCCAGGGTGCCGACGGTCAAGAAGTTGACCGCTGCAGCAGGGCCGCTGGCCGGCGCCTGGATCCCGCTGCACAAGCCGGTGAACGGAGTGATCGGCATCGCCGAAGGCGTCGAGACAAGCCTGGCCGCATGGTGCGCATCAGGCGTGCCGACCGTGGCGGCCTACTGCTCCGGCAATCTGTCCGCATGGCAGTGGCCGGCCAGCGTGCGGCAATTAGTGATCTTCGCCGACAACGACAGGTCCGGACGCGATGCTGCAGATACCCTGCGTGCCCGTGCGCTGTCGCGGCACCTGCGCTGCAGCGTGATGACACCCACCGATGACGGCGCCGATTGGTGTGATGTGTGGGCGCGTCGTGATGCTGTGACCGTTGCAGGATCGGAGGTCACAACATGAGTGCTTTGCTGAACGACCTGATGTCGATCGCATCGGCGGCTGACCCCGAGGTGTTGGACGCGCTGCAACGGCAGGACGCCGACAAGGCCATCGCCGAAGCCACCGCGCTGGTTGTATTGGCGGAAGCAGGCGACATGGGCGCACCGTTCGAGACGGCAGCGCTGGCGACGCTGCGCAATCTGCGTGCGCAGGACATGGCCGGCTGGGTGCGACTGCGTGAGCGGCTGAAGCGGGCCGGCGTGGGCGTCACCGAGCTGGACAAGCAACTGCGACATGGCGATGGCGCGCCGCCTGATGACGACGAATCCGTGGCCGACAAGTTGATCGCCCTGGCGCGCAGTGAGTGCGAGTTCATGCACGACGCGCAGCGCGAACCGTATGCCGCATTTGAGTCATCCGGCGCACGCCAGGTCTACGGTGTGATGTCCAGCGGCTTCAGTGACTACCTGTCCCACGCCTATTACAGCCGGCACGACCGCGCACCGACCGAGACATCGTTGAAGGTGGCGCTGGCGACGCTGCGCGGCCAGGCGCAGTTCGAGGGCGAAGTCTGTGAGGTTCACACCCGCATTGCCAAGACCGGCGCCGGCTATTGGCTGGACCTGTGCAATGACGCGTGGCAGTGCGTGCAGATCACGGCGACAGGCTGGGCTGTGGTGGCCGGCGACGGTGCGCCGCTGTTCACCCGCAGTGCTTCCATGCGACCGCTGCCTGTGCCCGAACGCGGTGGCACGCTCGATGCGCTGTGGCCGCTGGTCAACATCCCCAAGGACGACCGGCTGATGATAGTGGCCTGGATGCTGGAATGCCTTCGCGCCGACACCCCGCATGTGGTGCTGGAGTTGGTCGGCGAGCAAGGCAGTGCCAAGAGTTCGACACAGCGAATGCTGCGGCGGTTGATCGATCCGAATCAGGCCGATCTACGGGCCGCGCCCAAGACGGTCGAGGACGTGTGGATCGCGGCGCGCAACAGTCACATGGTCAGCATGGAGAACCTGAGTCACCTGCACCCGCAGTATCAGGACGCGCTGTGCGTGCTGGCGACCGGCGGCGGCTACTCGGCGCGCACGCTGTACACCAACGCCGAAGAAACGATCCTCGAACTGCGCAAGCCGATCGTGCTGAACGGCATCAGCGTGATCGTCACGGCGCAGGACCTGCTGGACCGCTGTTTGCACATCGACCTCCCGACGATCCACAGCCGCGAGCTGGCCGGCGACATGGAAGTGCGCTTCGAGGCTGCACAGCCGAAGCTGCTCGGCGCCCTGCTCGACCTGTTCGTCCAGGTACTGGCGATGCTGCCCAGCGTGTCGATCGCGCCTGAGCAGCGACCTCGCATGGCCGACTTCGCGGCGCTGGGTGAAGCGGTGTTCAGGGTCCAGGGCAAGCCGGCTGATGCGTTTCTGAGCCGGTACAAAGACATGCGCAAGGACGGCGTGCTGCGCACCATCGACTCGTCGCCCGTCGGCGCCGCGCTGACCGCTTACCTGGCCGACGTGCCCAGCGGATTCAACGGCACTTTGTCCGAACTTCTGGACCGCCTGGACCGACACCGGCCACACGGTGAAGCCTGGCCGCGATCTGCGAAGGGGCTGGGCGATTCGCTTAGGCGGCTGGCACCTGCACTTCGGCTGATCGGGTACGAATGCAAGAGCCTGCCCAAGATCGGCGGCGTGATCCGGTGGCATATCTTTTTGAAGCCCCACACGGCAGACCTATGTCCTGCAAGTCCTGCAAGTCCTGATCGGACGGCGTCCGCCACGCCCGAAACAGCCGCAATGACCGACGCAGCAGGACATGCAGGACTTGCAGGACATGGTGTCGGCAGTCAGGCGCCGGAAAAGGGGATGCCACGGTCGCAGGACGGCGGGCCTGCCGACGATGCCGAGGTGATCTGATGGGCGCCCGCGAACTGCTATCCGACCTGGCTGATGCCGGCCTGAGCATTTCAGCCGAAGGAGGCCATCTTGTGATCCGGCCAGCATCAAAGCTGACCGACCACATGCGTGCCGCACTGCGCGATGCGAAGCCGGAACTGCTGGCGCTGCTGCGGAGTGGATCGGATGCCGCACCGTGTGACACGGCGGCTGTCGGGTGGACCGATGCCGACATCGCCCGCTTCATCGATCGACGTGGCCGGCTGCTTCGCTGGGGCTGGCCGGAAGCCGAAGCCGAGAAGCTGGCCGACCGCCTGGTGCAGCGTGATCGAGAGCATGACGAGCGCGTGAGCTGCACCGACTGTCAGCACTTTCGGCCCGGTCGTTGCGGCGACCACCGGCGTGCAGGACTGACTGCGCCTGATGTGGGCCGTGATCTGGCGTCACTGCTGCAGCGCTGTCCGGGTTTCTGTAACCGTGAGGGCATGGCGTGAACTGCCGGACGGAGGGGGCGGGCAAAAGTCTGCGGCCTTTGGCACCCGGTAACGACCCAGTTCCTCATTTGGACAAAAAAGCCCCCTTTTTGAATCAATCAAATCAGCGACAAATGGCGAGCGAGAGGGGTAAGCGCGACGCCAGATTGAAAAACAATCAAGGAAAATTAAACGATGACTAAGCCGAAGGCATCAAAGGCCGCAGCCCTCGCAGCCTCGTACAAGAAAGATGTAATCACCATCGACCTCGCGCCGGACAGCACCAATGCCGACATCGCTGGCGCCATAGCGCGAACGCTCACGCTGCCCCAGACCAACGCAGCAGCGGTAATAGAAAACTGGCAGAAAGACACGCACGACGTGAATGCACTTGCCGCTGAATTAGGCAGGCAGGTCAAAGCGGTGAACGGCGGTGACCTGCGACGCGCGGAAGGGATGCTGATTGCCCAGGCGCACACCTTGGACAGCATCTTCACGAACCTTGCACGCCGAGCAACGAATCAGGAATATTTGAAGCAGTGGGAGAGCTACATGCGCATGGCGATGAAGGCACAGAACCAGTGCCGCATGACGCTCGAAACTCTGGCCGCCATCAAGAACCCACCCGTGGTCTATGCGAAGCAAGCGAACATCAACAACGGCGGGCAGCAACAGGTAAACAACGGGACATCGGTGAACCATACGCCCGCGAGCGCGCATGCGGGGAAAACTGATTCTCAGCAGAACGAACTATCAGGAGGCAGCCATGAGCTACTTGCGGACACCAGAGCATCGACAGCAACAAGCGGAGCGCATCAGGGCATGGGAGCCCTGGAAACGCTCCACAGGGCCGCGAACTGCGGAAGGTCAGGCGACCGCGTCACGCAATGCTTGGAAGGGCGGACATCGGGAGATGCTGTGCGAGATGGTGCGAGTGTTGAACTCGCAGAGGCAGGCGCTTGATGAAATGAAATGCTGAGCGCCAAACAAAAACCGGCCACTAGGGCCGGCTTCTGATTGAACCGCGTCACTGCCGTCAGGACATTCCTTTACGACTTGCGGCGATTCGCCACGAAGCCGACCACTGTCAGCCCAGCCAACATCAAGGCATAGGTTTCAGGCTCGGGCACCGGCGTGGCTGCGAAGTTGAATGCCCCGCCGCCTTGGCGAATGCGGAACTCGGTAGCAGAGAGAACCTCCACCTGGGACACTGTGTTGGTGAACGCTGCGAAGGCGAGGTTGTAGAAACCAGCCGGTGACTGGAAGAAGCCAGCTTCACCGCTGGCCTCAGCGAAGGTGACCGTGGCATTGGCTGACGGCACAAACGAATGCTTCGTGCCATTCATAGCTGGTGACGTGCTTACGCTGCCTTGCAGCAACGAGCCGGAGCCCAGCACCACGGCGCCCATCGCAGTGGTGGTCGCGTTGCTGGCCGCATCGAATCCGAAGCTCGCGGTCGCCCCGTTGTAGCCCCACAGCTTGTAGTCGAGCGATGTGAACGAGCCGGCGGTGAAACCCGTCAGTGGGTTGCTGCCAAACTGTTGGGTGCCAGCGCCGGTGAAGCTGATGTACAGGCCGTAAGTGCTGTTCAAGCCCGGGCTGCTCGCCACCGAGCCGCCGAGCTGAAAGCTCTGAACGCTCAACAGGCCGATTTCGGTGAACGTGCCCAACACTGGATTCAGCTTCACGTGGGCATAGTCGGACACGACGATGTTGTCTGCGGTAACCGAACCCCCGTTCAGGGCTGGGCTGGCAGCCAACGGATTCAGCGTGAACGAAGGCAGCGCCCAGGCGCTGAAGCACCCGAGGCCGAGTGCGGCGACAGCAATCGCCCGGAGGGCGTGGGCCGTAGGGCCTGCTGGGGAAGAACTAGATTTGACGTTCATGGAAACTCCTAGGTTGATGAAACTCTGCTTCGTTGACCCATCACCCAGTCCTGGACGTGAGCACTGTCCTCACGACCTTATGTTTCACGCCATCTCGTGTAAACCCCCGGAATGAGGGGTGGGCTGGTGATGGGTCTGCATTGCGTGCAGTGCCATCTCGCGTATCACCCTCGACAACCCGCCATCGCGGCAACCAGCGAGCGCATGGTGTCAATCCGTAACCTTCTGAATGGGCCGGGCTAATCGCGCCACGGTTCGAGGTGTGCGGCTGGCGCGCCTTCCGGACGGCTGCCAGTTGCTCGGCCCGAAGCAACTCGAAGGGCAGCATGGGTCGAGCGCCATCACCCCTTAGCGTTCCCTCTTTCGATTGCACCGCCTGGGGTGCGACGACAGACCGAGCGCTGCGCCAAGTTCGTCGACTCTAGATGCATTTTCGATGTACCGGCCGCTACATGGTGGCTACATGACCCACTAAAGCGCAGGGACAAAGGAAAAGGACCTGGAGGCTTACGCTTCAAAGTCCTTGATTCTTAACACTTATTTTGGTGGGCCCTGAGTGACTCGAACACTCGACCTACGGATTAAGAGACGAATCTCTCTCCCCAATTTACCCCGACCACGGAGCACACGCCAATGGGAGCTGAGATCGATAGCGAGTCAACCGGAAGGCAACACCGCGATAGATAGCTACGTTGACGCTACGCGCCGTTCGAGCTTCCATGGGCTCTCCGATATGGACTCGAACCGGGGTGACTTCGATTTACAAAAAATGTACGTTTGCATATTCCGGCACGAGCTTGATGTGATGAGCGTCCGGCTCGAATACTGTTGCTAATCGCCCGAAAATCAAAATGAGCTAGCGCCTTGTGAGAGCTAACCCATTAACTTAACTACGGGACGTCGGGATTAGAACTCGCGATCCCTTGCACCCCATTCAGTTCAACGCCCAGGTTGTTCCAGTTCGGTTGGACGAGCTGACGGTCCACCGCGAATTACACAGGCCCAGTAACACGTTGCATAAAATGGCGCGTTACCTTCATCAAGATGATGCTGGCACATCGCGCCGCACGTTTGCCACGGGCTGTCCTCTCCGTCGTTGTCCTTGAGCATAACTCGCAGTTTTTCAATTCCACGAACTGCTTCATCCCCGCGTCCAGCGCGGGTTGCAGCAATCGATCTGGCGATCAGCCGATTGATTTGCTTCTTTTCGTTGACCGAAACGGACTTCGGAATGGCAACTCTTGCCTTCCGACTCGCGTTCGGCGCGCTAACTATCTTCTTGTCTTGGTCCGCGGAGGCGGCTACCGCCCCAGTAACAGAGCCAACCCGTGGCGCTTCCTGCGCCATTCCGTAGCCTGTCAACAGTAGCGTGCTGGTACACGACACCGCTAAGATAGCTCTTAAACTCCACTCCTTCATAGCTGTCTCTCCCGTTATAGCTGCGCTGCGAATAACCCTTAATCATTGTGAGAGGCACAGCGATATAACACAAGTTTCAAAATGTAGCGGGTGATGCGCTCCCAACTCAACCCCCTAACTCGTCGGTCTACGAATGCGGCAGAGCAACGTTCGGTTGTGCGCGCTGATGCGCTTCGCGGCTGTCGTGTCAGGCCATAACCTCATGAACGGGCCGGGCTAATCGCGCCACGGTTCGACGTGTGCGGCTGGCGCGCCTTACGGACGGCTGCCACTTTCCCGGCCCGGAGCAACTCTAGGAGCCGCATGGGCAGAGCGCCATCCCCCCTTCGCATTCCTTCTTTCGAGTGAACCGCATGAGGTGCGAAGTTCGTCGTTTCTGGTGCCAGCACGGCAAGGTGTGGGGGCAATAGTGGGGGCAATGAAGGCCGTTTAGCCCGCAAAGCAAAACAGGTTAGCTCCTTGTGAGAGCTAACCCGTTGATTTATATGGTGCGGCTGGCAGGAATTGAACCCACGACCCCTTGGTTCGTAGCCAAGTACTCTATCCAACTGAGCTACAGCCGCAACACGCACAAGTATAGCAGGCGCAGGTGGTTTTCAGAGCCTCGCGGCGTTGCGGTAGCTGCTGGCGGCGCGGTCGGATTGACCTTCGTTTTCAGCCAATCGCGCCAGCGTCAACCACGCCATGCGCTTGGCGGCGATGGGCAAGTTGGCATCGGCCACTGCGGCGTCGAGCAATACACGTGCCTTGCCCCACAGCTGCCGTTCGGCCAGCGCGGTGCCGACGGCGTGGGCCACGGCTGCTTCACGCGGAAAGGCCGACTGCGCCGATTCGAGCCGCGGCAGCCAGTCGGCGCCGATGCCGTCGATGGCGCAGACGAGTGCGAACGACAGCGCGGCGCGCTCGTCGTCGCTGGTGTCTTCGAGGTGCTCCCAGCCCGGACGCAACCAGTGGCGTGCCTCATCGGGCGCGCCGAGTTGGGCGGCGCGCAAGGCCGCGCGCGCCGCGACGAAATTGTCGCGGCGATCGACCGCATCGAGCGACTGCCAGGTGCGCCGCAACTGGTCGATGTCGTGCGCGGTGTCCAGGCATTCGTTGGCGAGAGAGCGCAACAGGCCCTGGCTCGCAGCTTTCGACAGGCCCTGGTGCTTGACGAGCAGCCGCGCGGTCTTCAACGCTTCCTGGGGTTGCTGCCCGAGTCGCGCAGCTTGCAGCTTCAGCCGCAGGGCCTGCGTGCGCCGCACCACGCCGGGAGGCAGCTCGCCGAGCAACTGAAGGCTGCGTGAGGCATCGCGGTCGTCGATCGCCCATTCAGCGGCCATCAACCGGGCGCCTTCCTCGGCCGATTTCGCCGCGGGCTGGCCTTTCGCGAGCGCAAAGGCGCGTGCCAGATGCTCGTCGCGTTGCTTGCGGTCTTGCAGGCGGTGCGCACTGCCGGCGGCCAGCAGCTGGCCGAGCACGCTGAATTCGGCATCGCGCTTGAGCTCGGGCGTGTCGTCCTGGATCGCCAGCGCGTGCTGGGCGGCCGATTGGGCGCGGCTGTAGCGGCCGGCGAAATACTGGGCCAGCGAGTCGCGCAAGGCGGCCTGTGCGGTGCGCTCGCGCCGCGCCACACGCCACAGTCGGGCGCGTTCGGGCAGGCCGATCAGGCTGTTGGCGGCATGGATCAGCGAGACCAGCGCGAAGCAGCTGCCGACCAGCACCAGCAGAAAAAGGTTCAACGACACATCGAAGCGCCAGGTGCCGGCATAGACGCTCACCAGCCCGTCGTTAGCGCCGAGTGCCGACGCCGCCACCACCGCAACGCCGAACAGCAACACGAACCAGATGACCGAGCGCATCGCCGCAGCAGTCCGAGGGGGTGATCAGCGACCGGCCGCTGCGGCGGCCAGCGCGACCAGCGTGTCGTCGGGCTTGGGCACGTTGACCTGTCGCGATTGCGCGGCCACCTGGCCCAGCAACTGATTCAGCAGCATCGTGCTGCGTGCATTGCGGTCGAAGTAACGGTTGAGCGCGGCCTGCACCAGTTGCAGGTCGCTTTGTGTAATTTCGAACTGACGGCTGAGCAGCGCCAGGCGTGCGTTCAGCAGCCGCAGCTTCAGGTTCTCGCGCACGAAGAAGGCGTTGTCAGGCGCCAGCAGCATTGCCTCGGGGTGGTCGATGCGGGTGACACGGACCAGCGACTTGGCCTCGCTCCACACGCGCTCGGTCACCGCGGCCCAGCCGCCGTCCCAGGTCTGCCACCACGGCGCCTCGGGCGCCCTGGCAGCGCTCTGCGGCGCGCTGGCCGCCGCGGGCGCTGCCGCGACCGGCTTGCCGTTGACAGCCACCGACCGCGGCAGTGCATTCGCGAGCAGTGGCAGTTCGTCGACGATGCGCGCTGCCTCGTCGAGCTTGATGGTCAGCGTCGGGATGTCGATCAGACCGACAGCTCGCACCCGGTCGAGGTCGCGTGCAATGGCGCGCCGCACGCCTTCAAGCCGCGGCTGGTCGTAGCGGGTCAGCCGGTCGTCGGCCTGCTTGAGCATGGCGACCAGCGGTTCGGCGCTGCCGGTGATGGCCGTCTGCTGCATCGCGACGCGGATGCCGGCGTCGATGTCGACCAATACGTTTTCATCGCGCGAGCGCGACAGCGACTGCATCAGCTCTTCCAGCTGGCTGCGCTGGATCGCCACTTCGGCCACGCGCGCTTCGAGCAGCGCCACCTTGGCCGCCGTGGCCAGCGCGCTGTCTTGCGACTGCTTCGACAGCAGCTGTGCTTCGCTGGCGAGCTTGCGGCCCTCATCGAGCCGTTTGACCATTTCCTGCTCAATCGCCATGACGCGTTGTTGCGTCTTCCAGGCGAGGGTCATGCTGACGCCGGCCAGCACCGCCAGCACGGCGGCCAACGCAAACCACCAACGCACGTCCGTCCCCAGCGTGTTGCGACGGGCCGGCGTCAGGTCGGGGAAAGGCCGTTCGGCCACGGGCGGCAGCTGCGGCGGCTCCGCTGAGGCGGCGGCGTTGGGATGGTCGTTCAAGGTGCGATTGATTGTATGCAGGCGACCACGCTGGCGAGTGTTGGCAGCGACTGCCACACCGGTGCGAAACCGGCATCCTGAGCCCGGCTGGCAATGCGCGGGTGCGTGGCCAGAGCCCTGGCCCCAGCGGGCAGCGCCGCAGCGGAGCGCCCGAGGTGCATTACCAAGTGATCGATCGACTCTGAGCTGCTGAAAAACCACAGGTGATCGGCCGGCCGCGCCAGTGCCGCCGAGAGCAGCGACTGCGCGGCCGCATCCCAGATCGGCGCGGTGCGGCGGTAAGCCGCCACGAAGCTGACTTGCGCGCCGTGCTCACGCAAGGTGTCGGCCAGCCAGTCGCGGCCGCCGTCGCCGCGCATCACCTGCACCGCGGCGCCTTGCCAGTTCTGAGTGCGAAGGATCTGCCACAGCGCTTCGGAGTCGAACTGTGGGCTGTCGGCTGCCGGCTCGACGATCTGCGGCGTCGATACCCCAGCTGTCTGCAAGGCGCGTGTCGTGCCGGGGCCGGGTGAGGCGGCCTGGGTGCCGGCCGGCCATGCAGCGCCGTGCGGGCGCAAGGCGAAGAAGTGTTCGACCGCGTTGGCGCTGACGAATATCACCAGCCGGACCTCGGTGAGCTGTTTCCAGGCGTCGGTCACAGCCGCAGCGTCGAGCGCCGGTGCAATCTGCATCAGCGGCAGCGCCTGCGCGGTGATCCCGTGCTGTTCCAGTGACTGCACCCAGGGCGTCGCCTGCGCGGCCGGGCGGGTGACGATGATGCGCATCCGATCCAATCCTTCAGGCGGCCGGGCCGCGACCTGAACCGGAGCCCGGGCCGTGAGCCGTCGCGTTAAACGGGGTCAGGCGCTGCCCACCGCGCTTAGGTAGGCGGCCGCGCCCGCCTCGCGCAAGGCCGCAGCGGCCTGCTCGCCCAGCGCGCGGGCCTGGGCCTCGGTCTGCACGACGGCGTTGACCGACGCGCGCAACAACGGTGCATCGTCGTTCTCGGGGTGACCGACCGCAGCGCGCAGGCTGAGTGCGCCGTCGAGCCACACCGCGTGCGCGGCCAGCGGCATGCTGCAACTGCCTCCGAGCGCGCGCGACACGGCGCGTTCGGCCTCCACTGCCAGCGCGGTCGGCATGTGTGCCAGCGTCGCGAGCTGCGCGCGCAGTGCGGTCGCGTCGCTGCGCACTTCGAGGCCGAGTGCGCCCTGGCCGGCGCAGGGCAGCATCTGCTCAGTGGCGAACTCGGAGCGGATGCGCGAGGCCATGCCCAGCCGCTTCAGCCCGGCGGCTGCCAGCACGATCGCGTCGTACTGGCCTTCATCGAGCTTGCGCAGCCGGGTGTCGAGGTTGCCGCGCAAGGGCTCCACCAGCAGGTCAGGGCGCAGCGCCCGCAGCTGCACCACCCGGCGCAGGCTGGAGGTGCCCACCTTCGCGCCCTGCGGCAGGTCGGCGAGCGAGCCGAAGTGGTTCGACACGAAGGCATCGCGCGGGTCTTCGCGTTCCAGAACCGCGGCCAGCTCGAAGCCCTTGGGCAGATCCATCGGAACGTCTTTCAGCGAATGCACCGCGAGCTGCGCGCGGCCCTCTTCGAGCGCGGTTTCGAGTTCCTTGACAAACAGCCCTTTGCCGCCGACCTTCGACAGCGTGCGGTCCAGAATCTCGTCGCCGCGCGTGGTCATGCCCAGCAGTTCGACGCCGAGGCCGAAACAGCTGGTCAACAGGTCGCGGACGTGTTCGGCCTGCCACAGCGCAAGGCGACTTTCGCGGGTGGCGATGATGATGTGTGAACTCATCGCAGAATGCTAGCAGGCGCGAGTCTTGCCACCATCGGCGCGGGCCCACCGCGAACCCACCCAGTCCCGCTGAACCACCTGCAGGTCGAACTGATGCGCAGGCACCGCCAGCGCCGCGAGGGCGACCCGCGCAACGAGCGGGAGCGGATGCAACGCGGCGTCCGCATCTCGATCAACGGCGTGGCAGCAGGGTTGCAACCTACCGGTTGGTGCGACATCGATAGACCCCCCGATTCAGGGGGGTTACGTGAAATGCATGCATCCCGATGCGGCTTGCGGCCGTAGTGGTCTCGACGGCTGATGGCCGGTGGGTCGATTGACCACTTCGGTCGGCCGCTCAAAGCCCCACGCCACGCTTCACCGTGTTCTATCACCTCACCCCATCGGAGTCACCATGCCAGTTAAGTTTTCTACCGCCAAGACGCTGATCGCCGCGGCCACCCTCGCCGCGCTAGCGACCGTTCCTGCACATGCTGAAACCTTGGTCGGATTGACCACCACCAACGCCCTGTTCACCTTCGACAGCGGCTCACCTGCGTTTTCCAGCGCGCTGGTGAACATCACGGGTCTGCAACTCAACGAGGTCATTCTCGGCATCGACCTGCGCCCCGCCACCAGCACGATTTACGGCCTCGGAAGCGCTGGACGCCTCTACACGCTCAACAGCAGCACGGGTGTCGCCACGTTTGCATCGACGCTTGCCGGCGCCGGTTTCGCCGGTCTGTCGGGCAGCAGTTTCGGTGTTGATTTCAACCCGGTGCCAGACCGGCTGCGTGTGACGACCAACGCTGGTCAAAACCTGCGCATCAATATCACCACCGGTGGTGTGACCACCGACGGTCCCATCAACGGGGCAGTGTCTGCGCTGTCTGCATCGGCTTACACCAACAGCCGTCCTGGTGCCACGTCGACGAAGCTCTACGGCATCAACTCAGCCACCGACTCGCTTTACACGCAGGCCCCGCCGAACAACGGCACCACCACGCTGGTTGGCGCGCTCGGCGTGGACACGAGCGGTGTCGCTGGCTTCGACATCAGCGGCGGTTCCGGCATCGCTTACGCGGCGTTGACCGACGGTGATACTGGCAAGAGCGCTTTCTACACCATCAACCTGGGAACCGGCGCAGCCAGCCTGGTCGGCGCCTTCGGCATCGGTGGCAACACCGCCATCGCGCCGCCGGTCCTTGGCCTCACGGTGTCTGCAGTGCCCGAACCTGAAACCTATGCACTGATGCTGGCGGGATTGGGCGTGGTCGGCTTCATGGCGAAGCGCCGCAAGGCAGCCTGAACCGTCTGAGCCCTGGCGGGCTCAATGGCTGGTCAGCGGGCTACAACCCGCTGACCGCCAGTGCCTCGCGCACCGCGCTGGCCTGGCGGCGTGACACCGCCAGCCACTCGCCCACCGGTGCCACCTGCACCGCCCAGCAGTCGCTGGCGGTGCCTTCTTCAGCGTCATCGCCGTCGCTGCCTTTGTCGGCCAGCGTGCGGCGCTCCAGCGCGCTGATCGCCGAGCGCGCAACCAGCGCATTGCGGTGCACCCGCAAAAAGCGTGGGCCCAGCCGTTGTTCCAGATCGCTCAGCGCGTCGTCGAGCACGTGGGTGCGGGCGGCGGTGCGCAGCGTCACGTACTTCAGCTCGGCCTTCAGGTACAGCACCTCGGCTAGTGGCACCCGCATCACCCGACCGCGTTCGCTGACCACCAGCACCGGGTCGGGCTGCGGCAGCAGATCGGTTGCCGCCGCGGTCGGCGCCAGCCGCCCCGCCACCCGCTGCAAGGCCAGCTGCAGCCGCTCGCGGCGCACCGGTTTGGTCAGGTAATCGACCGCCTCCAAGTCGAAGGCCTTCAGCGCGTGGCCGGCATGCGCCGTCACGAACACCACGACCGGTGGGTGAGGTAACGCGCGCAACTCCTCGGCCAGCTCGGTGCCATCACTGCCGGGCATCTGGATGTCGAGCAGCACCAGATCGCAGGGGCGGTCTGGTGCTGCGTTGCGCGATGGCTGTGCCTGCAGCCACGCCAGCGCTTGCGCGGCGCTGGCAGCCTCGCCGACCACGGTGGCGCGCGGCTCGGTGCAGTCGCCGATCAGCGTGCGCAGCCGCAGCCGGGCCAGAGCCTCGTCGTCGACCAGCAGCACACGCAGCGCATCAGCAGAGGAATGGCTTGAACTGTTCACAGCGGCACCACGATTTGCACCCGAAAGCTATCGGCATCGCGTCGGCTCTCGAACTGCGCATTGACATCGTGCATCAACCGCAGCCGCTCCTGCACGTTGTGCAGCGCGATGCCCATGCCGGGCCGAGAGGCGATGGCGGGCACGCTGTTGGCGATCGAAATCACCGCGCGACCGCCCTTGACCCTGGTTCGTACGCGGATCGTGCCGCCGTGGTCGGCCGTCTCGATGCCGTGGCGCACCGCGTTCTCGACCAGCGGCTGCAGCAGCAGCGGCGGCATGCGGGCCGCGCCGGCCGCGGGATCGAGCTCCCAGGTCACGGCCAGCCGCTCGCCGAAGCGAATCTGCTCAATCGCCAGGTAGCGCTGCGCCAGCTCGACCTCTTCGTCCAACGTCACCGATTCGCCGACCTCCGTCAGCGCGACGCGAAACAGCTCGGCCAAATCTTCCAGCACGGCTTCTGCACGCTGCGGATCGTGGCGCACCAAAGCCAGCGCCGAATTCAGGGTGTTGAACAGAAAGTGCGGCCGGATGCGCGACTGCAGCTCGGCCAGCTTGGCCGCGGTGTCGGCCGGCGTGCGCGCCAGCGCCCGCATGCGCAGCCATTGCAGCATCAACAGCGCCAGGCCCGCGCCGGCCAGCGCCGGGCCCAGCGGGCCGATGCGGTCGAGCTCGCCCGGGCCGACCTGCGCGACGAGCCGCCAGCCGCCGATGGCGCAGGCCGCACCCAGCGCGCTGATCACCACCGCCTGCGGCGCGGTGGACAGCCGCGCCAGCGGCGCCTTCAAAACGCAGGCCGCGATCAGCCAGGCCAGCAGGGACGGCGTCACGATGCCAGTGCCGAGTGCAAAGCTCAGCACCCAGCCATCGAAGCTGGGCGCGGCGAACAGCACGCCGACTGCCAGCACCGCATGCGCGAACAGCATTGCGCGCAGCACCACGCCGACGTGGCACACATTGAACAGCGCCACCGGGCGCGTGGCCGCGCCGCGGGGCCCTGGCAACGCGCCGAAGCCCGACAGGAACGTCGAGGCAGTGTCGTCAGAGGGAGAGGGGCTCATCGATAGAATCGGCGGTGCTTCGGCGCATTGTCTACAAACCCTCCACCACACCGGCCACGACGCACCCCGCCGTTCGCCTCGAGCCCATGGCGACCAACCCACTCGACAACAAATCCGAAGCCTGGTCGGCGCTTTTTTCCGAGCCGATGAGCGAGCTGGTCAAGCGCTATACCGCCAGCATCTTCTTCGATCAGCGGCTCTGTCGCGCCGACATCGCCGGCTCGCTGGCGCACGCCGAGATGCTGTGCCACCAGGGCATCATCAGCGCCGAAGACCGCGCCAGCATCGAGCGCGGCATGGCGCAGATCAGCGCCGACATCGAGGCGGGCCGCTTCGAATGGAAGCTCGACCTCGAAGACGTGCACCTCAACATCGAGGCGCGGCTCACGCAGCTGGTGGGCGATGCCGGCAAACGCTTGCACACCGGCCGCTCGCGAAATGACCAAAGTAGCAACCGACGTGCGGCTGTGGCTGCGCGGCGAGATCGACACGCTGCTGCCGCTGCTTCGCGCAATGCAGACCGCGCTGGTCGATGTGGCCGAGAAGAACATCGACACCATCCTGCCCGGCTACACCCATATGCAGGTGGCTCAGCCGGTGAGCTTCGCGCATCACTTGCTGGCCTATGTGGAAATGTTCGCCCGCGACGCCGATCGGTTGTGCGATGTGCGCAAGCGCGTCAATCAATTACCGCTGGGCGCTGCCGCGCTGGCCGGCACCAGCTACCCGCTGGACCGCGAGCGCGTGGCGCGCACACTCGGCTTCGACGGCGTGTGCCG
>JANPNF010000123.1:0-4464 GCA_031427315.1 Burkholderiales bacterium
TCCTGGTGCGGCGAGAAGGTGTCGTAGGGCAGCGTTTCCCAGTCGGGGAAGACGGCGATGCGCAGCTCGGGCGCGAAAAATGCCAGCTCGCCTTCGAGGCGTTGCGTGTCGGCCGGCTCGGCGGTGACGATGGCAGTGAGCCGCTTCTGCGCGGTCTGCGCCTGCGCATGGCGCGCCAGCAGCAGCGCATCGGCCGATCCGAGGGGGCGGGGCAGGGTGTGGCGTTTGCCGGGAGCGATCGAAGGTGTCTGCACGAGGTGCGTGGCGCAAAAAGCAAAGCGCCCCGGGAGACGATACCCGCGGGGCGATGCAGGCCAGAATTATAGAATTCGCGCTGTTTCTGACCCCGTGATGCCCCACACCGAACTCGCCATCGAACCGCCCCGCGCATTGCCCCGCCTGTACGGCCTGGTGCCCTGCGCTGGCCACGGTGAGCGAGCGGGCACCGCTGGCCCGAAGCAATATGAAGCGCTGGCGGGCAGCACGGTGGTCGGCCACACGCTGGCGGCATTGCATCGGGTGACTCGCCTGCACCGTGTGTTGGTGGTGTTGAGCCCAGCCGATGCGGTGTTCGAGTCTCGCGTTCCGCAGTTCGACGGCTGGGTCGCCCGCACCGGTGGCGCCACCCGCGCCGACAGCGTCGCAGCGGGCTTGTGCGAGTTGACCGAGCGCGGCGCGCAGCCCACCGACTGGGTGCTGGTGCACGACGCTGCCCGCTGCCTGATCCGCCCCGAATGGATTGATGCGCTGATCGATGCCTGCCTGAGCGACGACATCGGCGGCTTACTGGCGCTGCCGGTGGCCGACACCTTGAAGCGCGAGCACGCGGGCCGCGTCGCCGCCACTGTCGATCGCGCGCAGATGTGGCAAGCGCAGACGCCGCAGATGTTTCGCCTCGGCCTGCTGCGTGAGGCGCTCGCGTCGGCGGCGCAGCAAGGCATCAGCATCACCGATGAGGCGAGCGCCATCGAAGCCATGGGCCATGCGCCCCGGCTGGTGCGTGGCGACGCGGGCAATTTCAAGCTGACCTGGCCGCCCGACTTTGCGTTGGCGGCGCAGCAACTGGCATTGCGGCACGAAAGCGATTCGGGTCGCAGTCGTTCCGCCATCGGCCGGATACTCGGACGCCATGACGACGCAGCAGAACTGTCTGCCGCGGCGCTCGACAAAGCCCGCAAGGCCCATCGACCTTGAGGATGCGATTGACGCCGCATTGAATTGAACCGTATGAACACCGCCAAGCCCATCTTCAAAGTACCTGCATTCCGCATCGGCGAAGGCTGGGACACGCATGCGCTCGTGGCCGGGCGCCCGTTGATCCTCGGCGGTGTGACCATCCCGCACACCCACGGCCTGCTTGGGCATTCAGACGCCGATGCGCTGTCGCATGCGATCACCGATGCGCTGTTCGGCGCGGTCGCGATGGGCGACATCGGCCGCCATTTCCCCGACACCGATGAGCAGTTCCGTGGCGCCGATTCGGTGGCGCTGCTGGCTGAGGCGGCGCGGCGCGTGCGTGCGGCCGGCTGGCAGATCGGCAACATCGACAGCACCATCACAGCCCAGACGCCGAAGATGGCGCCGCACATCCTGGCAATGCGCCTGCGACTGGCCCAGGCGCTGGCGCTGGCGCTCGATCAAATCAATGTGAAGGCCAAGACGGCCGAAAAAATGGGCCCGGTCGGGCGAGGCGAATCGATCGAGACGCGGGCGGTTTGCTTGGTCTACAGATAGCGGTGCGGTGCAGACCTCATGCGCATCGATCGTTTTCGTTAGCCGTCACGGCGTCTAGATTCGATGGGAGCGGCTGGCCGCCGGCTACCAAGTGGCAAATAGAAGTGGCGCTCGAAAATCCGTTGGGTGACTTCACACGCAAGTTGTACATGACGTGCAGCTACCGGACTGCTTAGATAGGCCTCAGTAAAGTGAGCCAGGCGCTTGTTTGCTGCATTGATCGTGAGGGCGACCGCTGCTTTTGCTGCAAGTGGGTCTTGCGGATTCTCGGCACCAACATCTTCCGGAGTGACAAGGGGAAGTGGACCTGACGGGGTGCTGAACATCTCGATACCGACATCGTCATCCCGCCGGTTTCGGGGGTTCAGTGGAAGTAGCGCAGTACCGACAGCCTTTAGACCGACGAACTCCATGAGGCCACGAACATTCAGGATGCCAACTTCCAGAATTGGGTTGGTGAACATTGATGTCAGGCCATCAAACTGCAGCTGGCCATCCACCATGATTTGCATCTGCTTGGGCTCCTCCCAGCTAAGTTGAAATTTAAGCATCAGTTCTGCGATCGCCAGCGCATCCAGCCGGTGTGGGATGAGTCGATTAAGGTAGTTAGATACGTCCATGTGATGCACGCGATGTGATGTGTGTCTATTGTTCCGCCGGCCATATGCCGCCGCTCACAGCGCCCGCTTGAGCCGGATGCGCGCCACCATGCCGGTGCCTTCGGTGGCGTTGCCGAGTTCCAGCGTGCCGCCCATGCGCTGCATCGCTTTTTCGACAATGGCCAAGCCCAGGCCGGCGCCGGTGGCGGCGGTGCGGGCGGCGTCGCCGCGGAAGAACGGGGTCGTCAGCTGCGCGAGCTTTTTCGGGTCGACGCCGCTGCCGTGGTCGCGGATGCTGAGCGCCACCCATGGGCCTTCGCGGGCGTAGGTGATCTCCACTTCGGCGATGCCACAGGCGGCGCTGCGGCCGTAGCGGCGCGCGTTCTCGAACAGGTTCTGCAGCACACGGCCGAGCTCGGTGTCGTCGGCCAGCACCATCGTGTCGATGGCCACCCGCGAGGTGATGCGGATGTTGGCCGGGTCGCGGAAGGCGGCGATCTCGCGGTCCACCACGCCGCTCAGGTGCACGGGTGAGAGCCGCACCTCGCCCGGCCGCGAGTAGTCCATGAACTTGTCGATGATGGCGTCGAGCTGGTCGATGTCGAGCGCGATGTTGTTCTTCGCTTCTTCGTCTTGCACGCTCATCTCGGCCTCGAGCCGCAGGCGGGCCAGCGGGGTGCGCAGGTCGTGCGAAATGCCGGCCAGCATCACGGCGCGGTCTTCTTCAAGCTTGGCCAGCTCGCGCGCCATGCGGTTGAAGCCCATGTTGACCTGGCGGATCTCGCTGGTCAGCGTGCTCTCGTCGAGCCGCGAGTCGAACTCGCCTTCACGGATGCGGCTGGCGGCAAACGACAGGTCTCGCAGCGGCTTGTTGATTGCGCGCGCGATCGCCACCGACGCGAGCACTGTTGCCAACAGCGCCATGCTGACCCACAGCACCAACGTGCTGGTGGCCATTGGTCCGAGGCGCGTCGGGTCGGCCTGCAGCCAGTACTGGTCGCCGTCGATCGCGAAGCCGACCCACAGGCCGGCGGCGCCGTTGACGGCACTCGCCACCAGCGTGTCGGCGCCCAGCCGCGACCGCAGTTCGGCTGCCGTGGCACGCGAGAAGCGATCGACTTCATAGGGCGTCCAGCGGTCGCCGGGTTCGCGTGGCGCGAGCTTGACCGCGCCCACGTCCGGCAGGCTCTTGATCAGCGTCAGCCGGTGAATGCCGTCGGGCCCGCTCAGCGCGGCACGCGACAAGTTGACGAGGCTGGCGATCTGCTGCGCTGCCTGCACCGCACGCGGCTCGAACTCGAGTGCGCGGAAGGTTTGCGTCCAGGCGAATACGCCGCCCACCAGCAGCAGCGCCAGCAGCACGAAGGTGCGCCAGAACAGGCTCAGTTCAAAGTGCTTACGCGGCATGGGTGGCCGATTCCGTCGCGCCGGTCTGGGGCGGATCGGTCTGCGGTAGACGGGTCTGCAACCGGAGCAGCTCGCTCAAGTGGCTTCGTCGGGCACGAACACATAGCCGACACCCCACACCGTCTGGATGTAGCGCGGCTGTGCGGGGTCGGGCTCGATCATCTTGCGCAAGCGAGAAATCTGCACGTCGAGGCTGCGGTCGAAGGGCTCGAACTCGCGGCCACGCGCCAGCTGGGCGAGCTTGTCGCGCGATAGCGGCTGGCGCGGGTGGCGCACCAGCGCCTTCAGCATCGAGAACTCGCCGGTGGTCAGCGCAACCTGCTCGCCCTCTTTCGACAGCCGACGCAGCGCGAGGTCGAACTCGAACGGGCCGAAGGTCACGGTCAGCGCTTCTTTCGCCGGTGCACCGGGCGCCTCTAGCGAGGGCCGCCGGCGCAGCACCGCATGGATGCGCGCCAGCAGCTCGCGCGGGTTGAACGGTTTCGGCAGGTAGTCGTCGGCGCCCACTTCAAGGCCGACGATGCGATCCACATCTTCGACCTTGGCGGTGAGCATGATGATCGGCGTCAGGTCGTTGGCCGCGCGCAGCCGGCGGCAGATCGACAGGCCGTCTTCGCCGGGCAGCATCAGGTCGAGCACGATCAGGTCGATGTTCTCGCGGGTCAGCAGCCGGTTCAGCGCCTTGCCGTCTTCGGCCAGCAGCACGTCGAAGCCCTCCTGCGTG
>JANPNF010000124.1:0-3789 GCA_031427315.1 Burkholderiales bacterium
ATCGCTCAAGCATCGACCTCCGACATGACCGACGGCGAGGTGCGCAAGGTGGACAAGGAAGGTGGCAAGCTGACGCTCAAGCACGGCGACATCAAGAACCTGGACATGCCCGGCATGACGATGGTCTTCGTGGTCAAAGACAAGACCATGCTCGACAAGCTAAAGACCGGCGACAAGGTGAAATTCAAGGCCATCAACGAGAGCGGCAGATTCATCGTCACCGACATTCAGCCGGTGCGCTGAAGGCCGTCAACTGAATATGGCGCCGCAGCGACTCGGGGCGTGCTGGGCACCGCGCTCACGGTGATTTGCGTCGCGTAAACCAACAGGTGTCCATGGATCGTCGGCGGCTTGTTCGCTGCCGCTGTGCGGCGGCGTCCTACAGCCGTCTTCGTTTCGCCAGCCTAAGCTTAAAGATCAATCATTTATAGCGAAGGAGACAGTCATGAATTCAAAAATGTTGAGGTTGAAATGCGCATCGTTGCTGGTGCCGTTGAGCATGCTGATAGTCGGTACCAATGCGCTGGCGCAGAACACCAAACCGGTGGCACCGGCGGCGATGGCGAGCATGCCGATGGGTGGAATGCAGGCCGGCGCAGGCAGCACGCCTGATATGAAAAAGTCGATGATGAGCGGCATGGACAACATGCAAAAGATGCAGATGTCCGGCGACATCGACAGGGACTTCGCGATGATGATGAAGATCCACCATCAGGGAGCCGTGGACATGGCGGAGATGGAGCTTGCACACGGAAAATCTCCGGCGATGAAGGCGATGGCAAAAAAGATCATCGCCGCGCAGAAGAAAGAGATCGCCGAGTTTGATCGTTGGCTGGCGACCAAGAAGTAACCCGAAGCAGGTTTTGCGCTCAGACATGGGTTTGGGCGCAGCCACCTTGATTAGGCGAACACTGACCCTGGCCACTTAATGGACATATTGGCACACACCCTGTGGGCTGGGGCTGGCACCGCACTGGTAGCGCGCCGCTGGCCCATTGCACCTCGCACGGCGGTGGCAACAATGGTGCTCGCGGCGTTGCCAGATGTGTTTCACCTGCTGCCGCTCGTAGCATGGTGGTGGTGGGGCGAGGGCACTTTCGCCAACTTGCGGGCCTATGCGATTGCAGTACCGGGGCAGGAGCCGTTATTACCGACTGCGGTGGTTCTGTGGTCACAGCACCTGCACTGCCTAACGCACAGCGCACTGGTTGCCGCTGCCGTGACGCTCGCGATATGGACGATCCGACGGACGCTTTGGATTCCGTTTCTGGGTTGGTGGTCGCACATCGTGATTGATGTGTTCACCCACTCGGCGGACTACTACCCATCGCCGGTGCTTTATCCCATCACGCAGCGCGGGTTCGATGGCTTGGCCTGGAACACCCCGTGGTTTCTGGCGCTGAACTACGCGGTGCTCTGCGTTGTCGGTTGGTGGCTGTGGAAGTCCCGCAGCAGCGTGCGCAACGGCTGACTCGCAAGTTCGCAAAACGGCGGCACGGCTTTGAGCGCATGTCCGTCGGCATTCCTGCCGGGCTGGCCACAGTTGTGCCGCCTGCGGTTTCGGTAGCCAATGCTTCAGCAATAGTTGTTGCGTCAATTTAACGCGCGGACAATCGCATTCGTTCTTGGGAGTTCTTTGATGCGTTGCACTTTTCTTATCGCCCTGACGTTGTTCGCGGCGCAGCCTGCCGCACGGGCCGACGTGGTCGACGTCCTGTGGTCGAGCGACGGACGCTTTTCACACGAAAGCACCATCGCACCCGGCAAGTTCGCTGAGGTGTGCGGCAAGCTGCCCGTCAGCGCTAGCGTGCGTTGGGAGTTCGACGCCAGCTCGCCTGTGGACTTCAATATCCACTACCACGCTGGGAAAGATGTGGTCTTCCCGTCGAAGCTTTCTGCGGTGGCGACGGCCAACAACATCTTGCGAGCCCGCGTCGCGCAAGACTACTGCTGGATGTGGAGCAACAAGTCGACAGAATCCGTCACCTTGAATGTGAAGCTTCAGCGCGAATGAAACGAGCGGCACGCAGACCCGAACTGATCGATCGCGGCTTAACGGCCGAACTAAGCGGCTGGATCGACTGCCGCGCGGCGAGTCAGTTGGCGATATTGGCTGGCGAGGGTTGGCCTTTCGACGGTTTCCTGCACAGGTTTATCGATGGCCCTGCTTTGGGGGCGGTTCATCGGCCAAACAAGCCTGCACAGAACTGGCTCGCGGATATTTGTCCTGTTCGGAAACCTCGTGTCGCCGTGTACAAACTGCCTGCGCAGCCCACTGGCGTGCCGTTCGCCTTGACCGGCGGGATCGTCGCGCTGTGGCTGCGCGATATCCCGCTGTCGATCTCGGCCGGCGTGGGTTTCATCGCGCTCTCGGGTGTGGCAGTGCTGAACGGGCTGATGATGATCGCGTACATCCGTTCACTGCGCGAAAACGGCCTGTCGCTGGACGGCGCGATCGAGGAAGGTGCGTTGACGCGCTTGCGCCCGGTGCTGATGACGGCGCTCGTCGCGTCGTTGGGCTTCGTGCCGATGGCAATTGCCACCGGTACGGGGGCCGAGGTGCAGCGTCCGCGGGCCACCGTGGTGATTGGCGGCATCCTGTCGTCGACGGCCCTGACGCTGCTGGTGCTGCCAATCCTTTATCGATTGATGCATCGGCGAGAGGAAGCCGACAGCACAGCGCCACGATCCAGCTCCGCAGCGGTCAGCGGCCCGCTGCCCGACGCACCGGCGACCGCATGACCTGGCGGCACAACCTCGGCCAACCTGGCGTCGCTGCTGCGCTGGGTGCCGCGTTGCTGTTCGGCGCCGGCACGCCGCTCGCCAAACGATTGCTCGAAGGGGTCGAGCCGTGGATGCTCGCCGGCCTGCTCTATCTCGGCTCGGGCCTGGGCTTGCTGCTGTTGCGGCGGCTCCGTCGAGCGGCTCCGGTCCGGTTGCCACCAGGCCAGTGGCGATGGCTCGCGGGTGCCGTGCTGGCAGGTGGCGTGGTCGGGCCGGTGCTGCTGATGTTCGGGCTAACGCGCATGCCGGCATCGGGCGCCTCTTTGCTGCTCAACGCCGAGGGCGTCTTCACTGCGTTACTCGCTTGGTTCGCGTTCCGCGAGAACTTCGACCGGCGTATCGCGTTGGGCATGCTGGCGATCGTTGCCGGCGCCGTGGTGCTCAGCTGGCCCGTGGGCTCAACAGGCGAAGCGCAAGTGGGCAGTGTCTGGCCGGCGCTCGCGGTGCTTGGTGCGTGTCTCGCCTGGGCGATCGACAACAACCTGACGCGCAAGGTATCGCTCAACGATGCGATGTGGATCGCGTCGATCAAGGGGCTCGTGGCCGGCGCGGTCAATCTGGTACTTGCGGTTGTCGTCGGCAGCAGCATGCCCGCCTGGCCAGCAGTGGCTGAAGCGATGACGCTGGGCTTCCTGGCCTATGGCATCAGCCTGACACTGTTCGTCGTGAGCCTGCGTCACCTCGGCACCGCCCGCACCGGCGCGTACTTTTCGGTGGCACCGTTCTTCGGGGCGTTGCTGGCGGTCGTGTGGCTCGGAGAGCGCCTCGATCCCGCGCTTCTGGCTTCCGGCGCCCTGATGGGGTTCGGGGTGTGGCTTCACCTGAGCGAGCAGCACCTGCACGAGCACGCTCACGAGCCGATGGAGCACGAGCACGAACATGAACACGACGCGCACCACCAGCACGACCACCCGCCCGGCATGGCGGAGATCAAACATGCTCATCCGCACCAGCACACGCCGCTGGTGCATCGACACGATCACTTCCCCGATGAGCACCACCGGC
>JANPNF010000125.1:0-3352 GCA_031427315.1 Burkholderiales bacterium
TGGGCTAGCAGCCTGTTTAATCATTGTTCAAGGCGCGCGCGGCAGCTTTCCCGGCTGCGCGCCTATGCGCTCGGCGGTCAGGCCGAGGTAGACATGGTGGTTGAGCGCATCCCAACTCCAGAAGAACGCATCGGCGCCGAGTGGGATGCTGGCGGCCAGCGCCGCGGCCAGCGCGACAAGGATCAGAGCCTCCGCAGACAGGCGTCTTTTCATACCGTGTCAGGCCGCCACTCCGAGGCGCGCACGCTCGCTCGCCGCGGCACACGGCCTGAGTCGAAGGCGCTGCGCAGCGCGGCGAAGAAGACCGCGGCCAACAACGACTGCGTGCCCATCAGCAAGAGCGCGACACCAGGAATGATTTGTCGCATCGCGACCTCGGGGTCCAGCGCACCAAAGCCCGCACGCCCCCATTGCAACGTGAGGCCGGCGCACAGCGCAAGGCCAGCCAGGGTGGCTGATACACCGCCGATCACCAGCCACGGCCCCGTTGCCATGCGCAGCGCCGATTGCTCGCGTGGGTGCGGTGTGTCGAGGTTGGCGCAATGGCGTGCCAACACCGTGCCGAGCGCAAACAACATGGTCTGGTAACCCAGGACCATGGCAGCAGCAGCAAAGAGCTGAGTGTGGATTCCCACGGGCCAGCGCGTCGCGCCCGGCATCGCCGCATTGGCAAAGGCCAGCTGCAGCATGCCGGCCACGGCGAGGATCAAGCCGGGGTAAAGAAAGAGCCAGCGCGGCGAGTACAGCAGCAAGTAGCGCAGATGACGCCAGCCGTCGCGCCATGTGCTCAGATGCGGTGGGCGGTCGCGGCCGTCTTTGGACAACACCGTGGGAACTTCGATGACTCGCAGCTGCGCTTGTAGGGACTTTACGATCATCTCCGAGGCGAACTCCATGCCCGGCGTGATCAGACCCAGGGCGAGCATGCGGTCGCGCCTGAAGCCGCGCAGACCGCAGTGGAAGTCGCGCAGCGGGCCGCCGAAAAAGCGCCGTCCGAGGAAGCTCAGCACTGGGTTGCCGAGATAGCGGTGCAGCGGCGGCATGGCGCCCGCCTTGATGCCTCCCTTGAAGCGGTTGCCGACCACCAGATCGTGGCCTGCGCGCAGCGCTTGCACAAAGGGTTCCAAGCGACCGAAGTCGTAGCTTTCGTCGGAGTCTCCCATGATGACAAAGCAGCCCTTGGCGGCGTCGATGCCGGCGCGCAACGCGGCCCCGTAGCCGCGCTCGGCCACGGCGATCACGCGTGCACCCAGGCCCCATGCCACCGCTTGTGAGCCATCACTGGAACCGTTGTCAGCAATCAGCACTTCGCCCGCAATGTGCTCGCGCTGCAGAAAGTCTTTTGCCTGCCGGATGCAGTTGCCCAGGGTTCTGACCTCGTTGAGGCAGGGCATCAGGATGGTGAGCTCAATCTCAGCAGACATGCGCCATGGTGCCAGCAAGCCGGGGTGACAAAAGCAGAAAAAAGGCGGCTCGCAAGCCGCCTTCCGATGTCACGAGATCAAGCTCAGCCTCGGCAAGACCCGGGCAAGTACTTGGCGGGTATTCCGCTCGTGGCGGCTGGGCCGCAGATCCACTTAAACACTCCCTTGCCAGAATCGGTATTTGCAACCATGGTGGCAGTGTTGGTGCTGTAAGGCGTCAAGGTAATGGATTTGCCGTCGATGTTGGTGCTGTCAATCCCGGTTGCAATTACGGTGACCACGCCGTTCGCGTCGGTAGTCACCGACGTCACGTACTTTGAGAGTTGGACGCCGCTGACGCTTTCACAGCCCCAGGACCCGGCGGCAGGGGTTGACCCAGAGGACGACTGAAAAATCTCAGTAATCGTCGTGCGGCAAGCCGAGGCTGCCAAAACGAGTTCCGACAACTTCGCCCGCTTGGTGTAGTCCTGATACGCCGGCAGCGCAACCGCTGCCAGGATGCCGATGATCGCGACAACGATCATCAATTCGATGAGGGTGAAACCTTGTTGAATTCGACGCTGCATGGTGAGCTCCTGAGTGGAAGTTGGGGGTAAGGTCGAAGCAGTAATTGCATGCCGCATGCCACCGGTTTTTTCGCGTGAATACTCGGCATTTCAGCGGTAGTGGCGACAAAAAAGGTCACCACGGACAACAAAAATCGGAAATTCGGGCCTGACGGGTGACGCAAATTGTCAGATCAGACCAGCCGCATGTCGTCACCGGCGCTGAGGGCGCGCACCTTGTGCGGCAGACGCAGGCGGCCGATCTCGGCCATCACCGCGTCCATCTCGCCGGGCTTGATGTGGGTGATGCACACATCGACGCTGCCGGCCAGTTGCGCCAGCTCCTGGCCCAGCGCGCTCGGGCACAGGTGGCGGCTGATCTCGGCAAGCTGGCGCTCTTCATTGCTGAACGCGGTTTCTATCACCAGGTGGGCCACCGTCATCGTGCGCAGCCGCTGCCACAGCGCGGGGTTGGGGCCGGTGTCGCCGCTGTAGACCCAGCGCCCGTCGTCCACCGCAAAGCCCACCGCCGGCACGGTGTGGGCCGCACTCAGCACCTCGATGCGGCGCCGCTTTCGGCCCAGGCCGGTCAGCACATCGCCAATGGCAAACGGCAGCAGGCGCAGCACCGGGTTGTCGGCACTCGGCAAGCGGGTGAAGTCGGGCCAGATGACGCCGTTGAAGATGTGGGCACGCAGGGCGGCCAGGGTTTCGGGCAACGCATGCACCTGGATCGGTGCGCGGCCCTGGGCCATCCGAGCGCGCATCACGCTGTCGGCCAGCAACGCAATCGACAGGATATGGTCGAGATGGGAGTGGCTGATGAACACATGGTCGATGCGCGCCAGCGCGTCGAGCGACAGGTCGCCAACGCCGCTGCCGGCATCGATCAGCACATCGTCATCGAGCAGGAAGGCGGTGGTCTTGCACCCCGCGGCGATTGAGCCGGAACAGCCGAGCACGCGCAGGGTCATGGGGTGAGGGCTGGGGCAAGGGCAGGCACGGCGCGGGACGCATCGAAGGTTGCGGCAAATACTGAGGCCGCGCGGCGGTGCCGGCAAGGGGCGAAAGTCGCGTTTGATGGCCGCGTTTGCCGCACATGAATGCCGAAACGGCCCTGCCGTGAAGCGTGTCACGGACAACTCGGTTAGAGGCCGAGAAGATTTCGTCGCGCAGCAGAAAGCTTCCGGCCTCTAGCGGTTGATGAACTGCATCTGCGTGCCCGCCAGCTCGATCACATCGCCGTCGCGCAGCTGGGTGGTTTCGGTCACCAGCGGGTTGCCGTTGACGGTGGGGCGGGCGGCGCCCTCGACGTGGGCGAACACATAGCCGGTGGGCCGCTTGGTAATGGAGGCCACCTGCACGCCCGGCTTGCCGATGGTG